>CAJMSX010000057.1 GCA_905216195.1 uncultured bacterium | reverse complement strand
GTCATCACCCACTATGAGTTTTATGCCGGAAACCGTTTGATTTCGTCGGGAGAATTTTCCAATATCCGGAACAATCCCATTGAACAGGTTATCCGTTTTCTTCCGGTAAAAACCAGACAAATCCGTTTTGTAGCAACTCAGATAGCCGACGGTCCGAAAGCCGGTATCGGAGAATTCTCTGTACTCACCGAATAAAAAGGAAGCCGGTTTCCGGCTTCTTTCGGTAAACATCTTCCGGGGTTTTGAACGGCTTAGCGTTTCATCGTAAAGGTCGCGATAACTCCTTTGTGATCGGTCGGCCATATACCTAACGGCAGCACGAAAACGTCCGCTGTATTTTCCTCTACCCTTTTATTCATCCGGATCGATCCGCGAGGACCGTATATTTTAACGTCTTCCAGCCTCAATCCGGGCTGGGGATAATAAAAAATAAAATCGATTCTCTCCCGTTCGTCCGATTGCGGCGCCCAGGTCAATTTTTTCAATTCAGCCCCCGGACAGTCGGCCGGATAAGTATAGCCGGGATTTTTTACAGGGTCCGGATAAAAAGTCCGGTAGGCATCCCGATAGCCAGCCCCTTCCAGCAAAGTGGTAACGGTCCAGGGAATGACAACTCCCCGGTGGTCTGCACTGTCCGCCGTCTGTTTGGTCCAGTCCCGATGAGACGGCTCATTAAAATCTCCTCCGAGAAACACGCAATGTCCTTGGGTCACTTCTCTAGCCGCATCTTTCAGAAATAAGCGGATGGCATCGTCTCGCTGAGACAAGCGGTTATCCGCCAATAAAGCAGCGGTATCGGTAAGGGGATCCGGAAGTTTTTCCCAGGTCGTACTGCTGTATCCCCGGACCAGGTAATAAGAACAATTCTGATAATCCAAATGCGCTGTGTATACGCAAATCTTTTTCCCCTCCACTTCAGCCGTCAATTTATACATGCTTCCATGATCCCCGTTTTCCGGAAAAATAGTCGCACTATCCGTGATGGGATACTTGCTCAGCAAACCAGAATCGTAACTGTAAAAAGAATAATAGGTCTTTCCTCTTTCCTGTAAAGACGCCCGGATCCGATCGCAAAAACGGGTTCCCTTATAATTCCGGACCTCGCTCAACATAACGAAATCAGCATCAGCCCGGGCTAACTCGTCCGCCAAAGCTTCATATCCCCCTTTCACCATGACGCCCTCCTGCCAAATATTCAACTGCAAGATTTTCAATTCTTTTTCCCGCCTACAACCGAAAAGGAAGAGTAAACCGGCTATCCCCAAAAATAATTTCATTTTCATATTCCTGTACCAAATAAAACAGCGGCTATCCCTCGATACCCGCTGATGCAACCGCACGGAAGGAGGGGCTCGAACCCCCGACAGCCGGTTTTGGAGACCGGTACTCTACCAACTGAGCTACTTCCGTATTTCGTGGGGCAAAGGAAAGAAAAGTTTCACAATATTGCAAGATTTCTCAGGGGAAAGGTGAAAATTCAAATGATATTCACTTCCGGTTCTATAAAAACGCCGAATTTCAGAAAAACGCTCTTTTTTATTTCATTCGCCAACTGGGCTATTTCAATTCCGCTAGCTCCTCCCCGGTTCACCAATACCAAGGCCTGACGGTCATGCACTCCGGCCTTTCCCCAAGTCCTTCCTTTCCAACCCGCCTGCTCGATCAGCCAGCCTGCAGCTAATTTTACCCGGTCCTCCCCCGCTTCATAAACCGGCATATCCGGATATTCTTTTTTCAGCCGTTCTGCCAGGCGAGCTGAAAGCATAGGATTTTTGAAAAAACTTCCGGCATTGGGCAACATCTCCACATCCGGCAACTTCGATTGCCGGATACGAATCACCGCTTCCCGGATCGCATGCAGGCTTACCTCTCCTCCCAGCTTCTCCAATTCGTTTTTTATACTCCCGTATTCCAGGCGAAAAACCGGTTGTTTCTTCAAACGAAAAGTTACATACGTAATCATATACCTATTTTTACAGCTTCCCTTAAACACACTGTCCCGGTAAGCAAAATGACAGGAAGCGGCATCTATATTTATTTTTTCGGCTTTTTCCAGATCGATGGCTTCTACCCGCTCTATCACTTCGCCGGCCTCTACCCCGTAGGCGCCGATATTCTGAACAGGGGCCGCCCCCACATGTCCGGGTATAAGAGATAGATTTTCAACCCCTCCATATCCCTGCCCTACCGCCCAAGCGACAAAATCATCCCATTTTTCTCCCGCTCCTACTCGCAGCCATACGCAGGAAGTATCCTCATCCACCACTTCAATCCCTTTCATCAAAGGATAAAGTACCGTACCTCCGAAATCTCCCGTAAACAAAAAATTACTTCCTCCTCCCAACAGTAAAATCTTCTCCGGTTCCAAGCGATAAGAAGCGGCCAGGTCCAGAAAATCTGTTTCCTTTTCACTTCCGGCAAAATAACGGCAACGTACTTCCAACCCAAAAGTATTGTAAGAACGTAAATTAAAATTCTCCTCGATTTTCATTTTTCTTCTATTATTGGAATTATTCCGGATTTCCCTGTTTCCTTTTTCTATATATTTGCAACGCAAATATAGAAAAAATATGATTACTCTGCCTCAGGCTTTCAGCGAACGCATCCGCGATCAGTTAAAGGAAGAAGCCGATCTTTTCTTCTCCTCCCTGGAAACCCCGTCCCCCATCAGCATTCGCAAAAATCCGCGAAAAAAGGGAAAAGAAGAAATAGGGAATCTTCCCATCGACCTCCCGGTCCCCTGGTGTGAAAACGGCTTCTACCTGAAAGAAAGGCCGGTATTTACCCTGGACCCCTGTTTTCACGGAGGGGCTTATTATGTACAGGAAGCTTCTTCCCTATTTCTGGACTATATACTGCGTCAGATCCTCCCGCCCACTCCGGTCCGCGTGCTGGATCTGTGCGCTTCACCCGGAGGAAAATCCACTTTGATTGCCTCCCGCCTCCCCGAAGGTAGCCTGCTGGTCAGTAATGAAGTTATCCGGTCCCGAACCGCTACCCTGATCGACAATATCATCCGATGGGGGCAGTCCGAGATTCTCGTCACAAACAACGATTCGGCCGATTTTTCTGCCCTCCGCGGTGTTTTCGATCTTCTCCTCGTAGATGCTCCCTGCTCGGGGGAAGGCATGTTCCGCAAAGACACCGGTTCCATCGGCGAATGGAGCTCTTCCAATCTCCAGCTGTGCAGCGAAAGACAAAAGAGAATCCTTCAAAATGCCTGGGGAGCATTAAAACCCGGAGGATATCTCATATACAGCACCTGTACTTACAACCCGGAAGAAAACGAAAAAATCACCGAATGGCTTTGCCGGCATTTCCAAGCCGAAAGTATCTCCATACCCCACAATTTTCCAGGAATCCGCTGCGCTGACGCAGATATAGCAGGTTATCGGTTTTATCCCCACCGCGTCAGGGGAGAAGGATTTTATATCAGCGTCCTTCGTAAAAACGAGGGAGAAGTATTTTCCTGGAAAACCGGAAAAAAAACAAAAAAAGAGGAAATTATCCGCTTGCCTCAGGAAGTCAGCCGACTACTGGAAGGAAATTTTTCCTATACCGTAACGCAAAAGGGAAACCGGTTCTCCGTTTTCCCCGCCTCCCAATCGGAATTCATCCGTTATCTGGAAAAATACTTCCGCGTCCTTTACGCAGGATGCGAAATTGCCGAAGTCCACAACCGGAAACTAAAATTACTTCATCCGCTTGCGCTCAACTGTCACCTGAACCGTACTCAAATACATACCTTCGAGGCCGGAAAGGAAACCGCCCTACGGTTTTTAAAAAAAGAAGAGATATCGGTGGAAGCCCCGGCCGGAGAATGGATATTGATCACCTATAACCGGATTGCGCTCGGCTGGGGAAAAAGCCTGGGCAACCGAATGAACAATTATTTACCTAAAGAATGGCGCATCCGGATGGAAATAAAATAACCTCCGAAAAACCGCTCTATACCCGAAAATTAAACCCAGAGAATTCCATGAATTACAAAGAAGTTATATACACCGTCACTCCTTTTTCCGAAGATGTTTGCGACGCGCTTATCGCACAACTCAGTTCTATCGGATACGAAGGCTTCGAATATACCCCTAGCGGTTTTACCGCTTGCATATCCGAAACCGATTTCAACGAAAACCGGTTATCCGCACTCGGATTACTCGACATTTTACCGGATATTTACCGGATAGAATACCGGACGAATACCCTGGCCGATCAAAATTGGAACCAAACCTGGGAAGAAAATTTCAGTCCGATCACTATCGGTAACCGGATACAGGTAAGAGCCGATTATCATCCCTCCCTGCAGGAAGCAGAATACGAAATTATCATACATCCCAAAAGGAGTTTCGGTTCGGGACATCATGTGACGACAGCTCTTATGCTGGAATTTATATTGGATCTGAAAGAAAACATCAAAGGGAAAAAAGTCCTGGATATGGGATGCGGCACCGGTATTCTTTCCATTATGGCCGCCAAAGCCGGAGCCCTTTCCGTCACAGGAATCGATATAGACGAATGGGCTTATCACAACGCTAGGGAAAACCTGGCGCATAACCGGGTGAAAAACATCCAAATCAAAATCGGAGACGCAAGTTTGCTGCAACAGGAAAACCATTTCGATCTGATTCTGGCAAATATTAACCGCAATATTCTACTGAATGATATCCCCCGCTACGTCCCCCACCTCAACCGGAAAGGGTATTTGATCCTGAGCGGATTCTATACCGGAGACCTTCCACTTATTCGGGAAAAAGCCGAAAAATCAGGGCTTTCATACCGGACACAAAAAACAAATCAAAACTGGACGGCTGTCGCTTTCTACAAAAAATAAACTTTTTGTTTATTTTAAAACATTTTCTTGTTTTATTCGACCCAATGTGCAATATTTGCAGGCCCTAAAACAGCAGGATACAACCATTAAAAAGCAATATAAAAAATGAAAGTTTTAAAGTTCGGAGGGACCTCCGTAGGAAGTGCAGACAGAATCCGTTCCGTAGCCCGGCTCATCGATGATGATCAGCCCAAAATCGTCGTACTGTCGGCTATGTCAGGAACGACCAATACCTTACTCGAAATCGCCGGATGTCTTTACCGGGACGAAAAACAAAAAGCCCTGGAAATCATACAAAATCTGGAATTGAATTATTATATGGTAATCAGTGAACTGTATGAAGGGGAGCCGGCTATTCACCAAGCCAGAGAATTTATTCAAACCGTATTTACTTACTTGCGATCCTTTATCAATAAAGATTTTTATCCTTTGCAGGAAAAAGCCGTAGTAGCGCAGGGAGAAATTATCTCTACCACGCTGATGCACTATTATCTGGAAGAATGCGGCATACCTTCCACTCTGCTTTCGGCTCTGGATTACATGCGTATCGATAAGGATTGCGAACCGGATTATTTCTACATTCAACAAAACCTGAAAAGAGAATTATCCGCTTCTACCGTAAAGCCACTGGTCATCACCCAGGGGTTCATCTGCCGTAACGCTTACGGAGAAATCGACAACCTGAAGCGGGGAGGCAGCGACTATTCTGCCGCTTTAGTGGGAGCAGCCGTCCGGGCAGAGGAAATTCAAATCTGGACGGATATCGACGGGGTACACAACAATGATCCCCGCTTTGTAGAAAAAACCAAAGCCATCCGTCAGCTTTCATTCGATGAAGCAGCGGAGCTGGCTTATTTCGGAGCAAAAATTCTTCACCCTTCGAGTATACAACCGGCCAAAAAAGCAAATATCCCGGTCCGTTTGAAAAATACGCTTCGTCCGGAAGACGAAGGTACCCTCATTACCAAAGACAGTCCCACCCAGAACATCAAAGCCGTGGCGGCTAAAGACGGTATTACGGCCATTAAAGTAAAATCCACCAATATGCTTCTGGCCTATGGATTTCTACGTAAGGTTTTTGAAGTATTCGAAGCCTGGAAAACCCCCATCGATATGATTGCCACCTCGGAAGTCGCTGTCTCCCTGACGATAGACTGCACGGAAAATCTGGACAACATTCTGAAAGATCTGGAAAAATTCGGTATGATCGAAGTAGACAAAGATCTCTCCATTATATGTATCGTCGGAGCTTTTTCCGCGGATAAATTCGGACTGGCAGCAAAAGTACTTCAGGCGTTGGAGGACATTCCTCTCCGGATGATTTCTTACGGAGGAAGCGAACACAATATTTCCATGCTGGTCCGGCAAGAAGACAAACAAAAAGCGCTTTCCAGCCTGAGCGACCGTTTGCTAAATACACTCAAAGACTGATTCCGGAAGCCGGCGGGCCGGAAAATTCCGGACTGGTTTTCCCCAAATAAAACGAACATGAAGTTGACGCCATATATACAAAGTTTACGCACTCCGTGTTACTATTACGACACGGCACTCTTACAAAAAACCCTGGATAAAATCGTTACGGAAAGGGACAAACATCCGGGATTTCACGTCCATTATGCTGTAAAAGCCAATGCGAATCCGGTACTACTGAAAATCATCGCCCGGGCGGGACTCGGCGCTGATTGTGTCAGCGGAAACGAAATTTCCCGGGCTCTGGAATGCGGTTTCCTGCCCGAAAATATCGTTTATGCCGGAGTGGGAAAAAACGACTGGGAAATCGAAACGGCTCTCCGGCATTCCATCTTTTGCTTCAACTGCGAATCTTTACCTGAAATTCGCATCATAGACGAAATTGCCGGACGGTTAAACCGAAAGGCACGCATCGCCTTACGGATTAATCCCAATGTAGACGCCCATACGCATCAGTACATTACGACCGGGATTGAAGAAAATAAATTCGGGATCTACCTCTATGACCTGGAACAGGTATTGACGGAATGTTCCCATTTAAAAAATACACAACTTATCGGATTACACTTTCACATCGGTTCCCAAATTACGGATTTATCCGTTTTCAGGAGCTTGTGCATCAAGGTCAATGAGATACAGCAAAACTTACAAAACCGGAAAGTACGGTTGGAGTACATTAATTTCGGGGGCGGTTTGGGTATCGATTATACAGACCCTCACCGGGAGCCGATAGCCGATTTCGCCGGATATTTCGACACTTTCGCCCGTTATTTTGAGCCCCTGCCTCACCAACAGTTACATTTTGAATTGGGCCGGTCCGTGATCGGCCATTGCGGGGATTTACTTTCCCGGGTGCTCTATGTAAAAGAAGGCAGAAACAAAAAATTCGCCGTTCTGGATGCCGGAATGAACGATTTGCTGCGTCCGGCCTTATACCAGGCCTTTCATAAAATCGAAAACATCAGTTCGGACAAAGCGGCCGAAAAATACGATGTAGTAGGGCCGATCTGCGAATCTTCCGATTGTTTCGGAAAAGATGTGAGCCTGAACGGCACCGAACGGGGAGATATCATCGTCATCCACTCCTGCGGAGCTTACGGAGAAGCGATGGCTTCCTGCTACAACCTGCGCTCTTTACCGGAAACTTATTTCAGCGAAGAAAAACGCTGAATCGTCCTATTACGGGATAGCCATATCTCCTTTTTCCATAAAATCCCTTCCGAAGAAGGGATTTATGGAAAATACCGCAGGAAACGAATTTAGTTATTTCAATTTATCGTTTTTCTTTTTTTTGTCTTCCGGTTTTGCAATAGATTCCCGCATTTGCGTATCGGCTTCGATATTTTTCATCCGGTAATAATCCATTACTCCCAGATTGCCGGAACGGAAAGCGTCGGCCATCGCTAAAGGGATATGAGCTTCGGCCTCGATCACTTTGGCCTTCATCTCCTGGGCAAGCGCCTTCATTTCCTGTTCTTTGGCAACAGCCATAGCACGTCTTTCCTCCGCCTTGGCCTGAGCAATCTTTAAATCGGCATCGGCCTGATCGATTTGCAAACCGGCTCCGATATTCTTACCCACATCGATATCGGCAATATCGATCGAAAGGATCTCGAAAGCCGTCCCGGAATCCAAGCCTTTGTCCAATACTACTTTCGATATAAAATCCGGATTTTCCATAACTGCTTTGTGGGAATCGGAAGAGCCGATCGAAGAAACGATACCCTCCCCGACACGAGCCAGTATGGTTTCTTCACCGGCTCCGCCGACCAAACGTTTGATATTCGCCCTTACTGTAACCCGGGCCTTAGCGATCAACTGAATACCGTCTTTAGCCACTGCCGTAACCGGAGGGGTGTTGATCACTTTCGGGTTTACACTCATCTGCACCGCCTCGAACACGTCCCGGCCGGCCAAATCCACAGCAGTGGCTATCTGAAAAGTCAGATCGATATTGGCCTTGGATGCCGACACCAATGCATGCACAACCTGAGGTACGTGTCCTCCCGCCAAATAATGCGCCTCCAGCAAATCCCGGTATAATTCCAGACCTGCTTTTTTCCCTTCGATCATAGCTCCCACAATGACGGAAGGCGGTACTTTACGCCAGCGCATCAATATCAATTGAAGCAAAGAGATCTTGACATCCGACACCAGTGCCTGAAACCACAAACCGATCGGAATAAAATACAATACGATCCAAAGCAGAAATACCCCACCGGCTATCGCTGCCACCAACCAAACAATACTACTGTTATCCATTTTCAGCTATTTTTAATTTTACAACAACTTTATCTTTATATACTTTTACGACTTCCACTTCGCTATATGCATCAATATATCCCCCCTGCGACTGGGCTTCTACAATTACCTCCCCGATCTTCACTTTGCCCATCGGTGCCAAACGACCGATACATATCCCCCGGTCGCCCACCTTTACCGACTCGTCCACCCCTTCCACACTTCCCTCTATACACGAATCCAGACTAAACTTTTTCCAGGTCTGAGCACGTAAAGCATACCAGGTTACCACACAACCGCCTATCGCCGTTACCAGCAAAACCCAGTGCCCGTTTTGAGTTCCCAAATAGCTATATCCCAGATATATTCCGAAACAAACACAAACAAATCCGATAATACCCACCACATTCACTCCCGGAAATACCAAAAACTCCAACAAGATCAGAACAAATCCGATCAGTATCATCATGATAATAATCAACCATTCCATACCTTCGTTTTAAATGAAGGATAAAGATATATTTTTTCCTCTATATTTTTGCATCTTTCATAAAAAAACAGACCCGGCAATCCTCTCTTTCCGGAGAAAAGAACAGAAATCATCCGGTGGAAGGTGCGCGCCCGTTTCTGCGGTTTCCCTCTCTCCTTTCCCGTAATTCCACACCCGAATAAAAATTTATAGGATTGATAATCATCCGGTTTTGACTTTTTTACACGAGTTTCCTAAAAAAAAACAACCCTGACGGGGCATTTCTTCCCCTTTCTTTCCTGTAGTTTTTAGAAGAGAGTTTTTCGTTTTCAGTATTTTATATTTACTTTGCCGCATATTTTTTCGAAAAACAAACCAAAATGCAATGAACAGAGGAAACACAGATTTCGAGCTGACAGACAAAGAAGAATTTTACCGGAAAATCGAATATTTCAATGCGGACAGGACCGAACAATTAAGTTATCACTACCGGGAAATTTTAAAGCTGCTGGGGGAAGATCCGGAGAGAGAAGGATTGGAAAAAACCCCTTTGCGGGTAGCTAAAGCCATGCAATTTATGACACAGGGATACAGTCAGAATCCGGAGAACATACTGAGTTCGGCTTTATTTAAAGAAGAATACCAGCAAATGGTTATCGTTAAAGATATTGAGATTTATTCGCTTTGCGAACATCATATGCTCCCGTTTTACGGAAGAGCACACGTAGCGTATATTCCTAATGGCTATGTTACCGGTTTAAGTAAAACAGCGAGAGTGGTGGAAACGTATGCCCGCCGTTTACAGGTTCAGGAACGGCTGACACACGAAATTAAAAATTGTATTCAGAATACACTCCATCCTTTGGGGGTAGCGGTCGTTATCGAAGCCCAGCATATGTGCATGGCCATACGAGGGGTACAAAAGCAAAACTCCGTTACGACCACTTCGGATTTTAGCGGAGCTTTTGAAAAGCTGGCCACACGGGAAGAATTTATCCGTTTGATCAGTTCCCGCCTCCATTAAAGCAAGGGGATAAACGCAAAGCAAAATCAAAACCAAACAATTAAATTTAATCGTATGAAAAAAGCATTTGTTTTTCCCGGACAGGGAGCACAATTTGTAGGCATGGGAAAAGAATTGTATGAAAATTCCCCCCGAGCCAAAGAATTATTCGAAAAAGCCAACGATATTCTGGGCTTCCGCATTACCGACCTGATGTTTGCAGGTAGCGAGGAAGATTTGAAGCAAACCAAAGTGACCCAACCGGCTATATTCTTACATTCAGTAATTCTGGCCGACAGCCTGACGGAAAAACCGGACATGACGGCCGGACATTCCCTGGGAGAATTCTCAGCCCTGGTCGCCGCTAAAGCTCTTTCTTTTGAAGACGGACTGCGGCTGGTACACGCCCGTGCCCTGGCCATGCAGAAAGCCTGTGAAGCCAACCCTTCCACTATGGCCGCCGTGCTCGGGCTAGAAGATGAAAAGGTAGAACAGATATGTCAGGAAATCGATGAAGTCGTAGTTCCGGCTAATTACAACAGCCCCGGACAGATCGTCATTTCCGGTAGTAACAAAGGGATCGAAATCGCCTGCAGCCGGCTTTCGGAAGCCGGAGCCAAAAGAGTGCTACCCCTGAATGTGGGGGGAGCTTTCCATTCTCCTTTGATGGAACCGGCCCGGCAGGAGTTGGCAGCAGCCATCCACAACACCCGTTTTACTGATCCTATATGTCCTGTATATCAAAACGTAGACGGGAAACCCTATACCGATCCCGGAGAGATTCAAGAAAATCTGGTGGCGCAGCTCACTTCTTCCGTCAAATGGACCCAGATTATGAAAAATATGGTCGCCGACGGAGCGGAAGAATTTCTGGAAATAGGTCCCGGGAAAGTACTGCAAGGACTGCTCAAGAAATTAAATAGAGATCTCCGCACCTCCGGTCTCCAATAACATAAAAAAAAGGTTCCTTATCGGAACCTTTTTTTATAAAAACTTTATATCTTTAATGGCTGAATAAAATTCTTTTTATTTTACCCTATGCCGCAGAAAACGTTTACAAGGAAACTAAATATCCTATTCAGAGTAATAATTGTATTGCTGATATGTAGTATTATTGTCTACCTTTTTCCCAAATCCGGCAGTTTCCAGTACGAATTTCAAAAAGGCATGCCCTGGAGGTACGAGACCTTGTACGCTCCTTTCGATTTTCCCATCTACAAAACCGAAGCGGAGTTAGCTCACGAGCGGGAAAAAATCAATCGGGAACAGACCCCGATATTTACCCTGAATGAATCCGTCAAGCCGGTTCAGCTACAAAAATTTTCCAATGCCCTCGCCAAATACAAAACCCCGGCCAATACGGCCCTGATTCAGCAAATTCTGAACCGATTCGCTACCCTATACGATCACGGTATACTGCAATTACCCGAAACCTTATCTGCCGATCAGATCAAGACCGTCAAAATCGTTACCCATAATCTGGGGAAAGACGTAGATTTTAAAGATATTTACACCCTGAAAAAAGCTTACTCCACGCTGAACGAATGGATTAACGGTTCCCGTCTGCCGGAGGAGACCAAAGCGAATATTTTAAACCTGAACCTGAACAATTTTATACAACCGAACTTAAAATACGATGCTGCAAAAACGAACTTACAAGTCGCCAATCAATTGCAAAATATCAGCCTTACCCTCGGAATGGTAAGAAATGGCGAAATCATTATCGCTAAAAGAGAATTGGTTACCCCGGAAAAAATCCAGTTGCTGAATTCTCTCAAAACCGAATACAGGCATAACGCAGGCAATACCGCGGAAAGACTCCGGATTTTAGGAGGACAGATTATCCTGACGCTCGCCGCTTTAAGCATATTTTCCATTTTCTTCTATTATTCGAAAAAACGCATCTTTTACAACCACAAAGAATTCATTTTTCTTTACGGTTCTTTCTTAGCTACGGTAGCGCTGGGAAGCCTGGGATATTACCAGAACATCAATATGCTGGCTCTGCCCGTACTGTTTTTCACCATCGTAGTGAACATCCTGATCGGTAGCAGATCGGCCCTTTACCTGCTGCTGGGGTCTTCCCTGCTGGTCTCTTATTTTGCCCCCAACAGCTATATGTATTTATTCATGCAGTGTACAGCCGGGATCGTGGCCATTTTCAGTCTCTCTCAACTTCAGCGAAGAGGACAGTTGTTTTTATCCATATTTCTGGTTTTCATTACGTACACGGCGGTATACGTCGCTTTTATCCTCACCCAGGAAGGAGAACTCCGGCTCACGCATTTATTCGGGCTTTTCTGGTTGTTTATCAATAGCCTTTTATTGAGTCTGACGTATCCGGTGATTTACATTTTCGAACGGATATTCGGCTTCATATCCGAGATCACCCTCATCGAATTGTCCAATCCCAATCATCCGGCCCTACGGGCCTTGACGAAAAAGGCTCCCGGAACCTTTCAACATTCCCTGATGGTGGCTAATTTAGCGGAGGAAGCCATCTACCGGATCGGAGGAAATCCTTTATTGACCCGTACCGGTGCACTGTATCACGATATCGGAAAATCCTACGATCCCCTCTCTTTTATCGAAAACCAAACCGGCGGTATTAATCCGCACGACCAATGCACCTTCGAAGAAAGTGCGCAACACATTATCGGCCATGTCACCCGGGGAGTGGAACTGGCCAAGAAATACAACTTGCCGGAAGCCATTGTCAACTTTATACGGACCCATCACGGAAAAAGCAAAGTAAAATATTTCTATAACTCGTTTATCAACAAATACCCGGATCAACCCGTCAACGAAGCAGCCTTCACCTACGGAGGGCCGGATCCCGTTACGAAGGAATGCGCGGTGCTGATGATGGCGGACGCCGTCGAAGCCGTCTCCCGGACCTTACAGGACAAAACGGAAGAAAACATCAGCAAAGTGGTGTCGACGATCATCGACTCCCAGGTCAGTGACGGACGCTTCCAGAACGCAGACATCACCTTCCGTGACATAGCCATGGTAAAACGGGTATTTACGGAAATGTTAGCGAACATCTACCATTCCCGGATAGCTTATCCGAAATTGAATCAGCCGGATAAAAGCGAAACCTCTTCAGAATAAACCCTAAAACTTAACGATATGACACAAAAAGCCATTACGATCAAAGACCTCGCC
The DNA here is from genome assembly GCA_905216195.1 of uncultured bacterium. Classification (GTDB taxonomy): domain Bacteria; phylum Bacteroidota; class Bacteroidia; order Bacteroidales; family Marinifilaceae; genus Culturomica. The sequence continues at coordinate 8,170 of CAJMSX010000057.1, read as the reverse complement.
GCCAAATTGAATATTTCGGTATCCACAGTCTCCAGAGCCTTGAAAGATAATCCGGAAATCAGCCAGCAAACCCGGCAAACGGTACAGGCTCTGGCTAAAGAACTCGGATATAAACCCAATCCCATAGCCGTAGCCTTAAAGACCCAGAAAAGCCATACCATCGGGATCGTCGTACCCCAGATTGTAAATACTTTCTTTGCCACCGTCGTCAAAAAAGTAGAAGAAATAGCCGATAAATACGGCTATAACGTATTAGTGGCCTCTTCTAACGAAAGCTTTGAAAAAGAAAAAAAGAACATCGATATTTTTCTGGCGAACCGAACCGACGGAATTATCCTGTCCATTTCCCGGGCTACGACCTCCTATGAGCACATTAAAAACATTCAGAATCAGGGTGTCCCCCTGGTGCTGTTCGACCGTACGACCAAAGAACTGGACGTTTCCAAAGTGATAGCCGACGATGCCGACGCTGCCTATAAAATCGTACAGCATTTAATCCACGGAGGGGCGAAAAAAATAGCTCTTATTACCGGACCGGAACAACTTTCCATCGGTAAAAACCGCATGAAAGGCTACCTCAAAGCCATGACCGTAAACAAATTGGAAATCAATACGGACTATATCGTAAGGTGTGACGACTTTTCCGTAAAGGCAGCGAAAGAAGCGACCTTACGCTTGTTGGCTTTGAAAAATATGCCCGATGCCATTTTCGGAATTAATGACGACATGGCTATCGGAGCCATCGAAGCCATCAAAGAAAAAGGACTGAAAATTCCGGAAGATATCGCTGTGTTCGGTTTTTCGAATACCAAGCGCTCCCGCTATATGAATCCCTCTGTCAGTACGGTCAACCAGTTTCCTGAAAGGATCGGTGAAATTACGGCGGAACTCCTTTTTGAACAAATCCTCAATCCCAAACATGCCCGGATACGGGAAGAAGTCGTCAATAGCGAGTTGATCATCCGGGAATCCTCCGACCGCTCGTATCTGGAAGAAAAAAAATCCTGAAATCGGAATAAAAAACGGAGAATATTCTCCGTTTTTTTGTGAAATCCCGCAGCGGTTAAAGTTTGTTAAACCATGCCATATATCCTCCTGCATGATTATATTTGTCATAATCTAAATGCAGCTATATGGATATTGTTGTAGAAAACTTAACGAAATCATTCGGTTTTCAGAAAGCGATAGACACGGTATCTTTTAGTGTCCGGAAAGGAGAAATTCTGGGATTCCTCGGACCTAACGGAGCCGGGAAAACGACGACTATGAAAATTATTTCCTGTTTTCTGTTTCCGGATTTCGGTAATGTGTATGTGGGGAAATACTCCATCCGGAAACATGCTTCCAAAATAAAACAATTGATCGGCTACCTGCCGGAGCATAACCCGCTGTATGAAGAAATGAACGTTATCGACTTTCTGACGTTCGTCGCCAACATCCACAACATTCCCCGTTATAAAATTACATCCCGGGTACTGGATATGCTTCGCTTGTGCGGACTCGAAAACGAAAAACATAAAACCATCCGCGAACTGTCGAAAGGTTACAAGCAACGGGTCGGCCTCGCCCAGGCCCTGATCCACGAACCGGAAATCGTGCTCCTGGACGAGCCTACAAGCGGACTCGACCCCAACCAGATCGTAGAAATCCGGGATCTGATCCGTAACATCGGCAGGGAAAAAACCATTATTCTCAGCTCGCACATCCTCGCTCAGGTAGAAGCGACCTGTGACCGGGTGCTGATCCTCAACAAAGGCAAGATCGTCGCCGACGGTACGGCCGCCGAATTGCGAAAATCGAATACCGACAAAGTACTTAAACTCAAAATACTCGGAGGAGACATCCATACGATTTATAATGAAGTGGCACTACTGCCTGAGGTGGAAAGTCTGGATGTTACCCGGGAAAACTATCTCAAACTTCGTTCGACACAAAACGACGAGGTAGAGAAAGAAATTTTCCGGCTTTGCCAACAACACCATTGGTATATTAAGGAATTGATTCCTGTGGAAAGAAGATTAGAAGATATTTTCCGGCAACTGACTAAAAATTGAGTTCCCATGAGAATTATCAAAATACTGATTCACAAAGAACTGATGAATGCTTTCAATTCATGGACCCTCTATACAGGTTACATTTTGTTTTTCTGTATCTGCGGGTTTATTTGCTGGTTTTCTCCTTCCAATATTTTTTCTCTGGGGCAAGCGACCATGATTCCTTTTTTTATTGTCATCAACTGGACTACTTTCTTTCTCATACCGGCTCTGACTATGAAATCCATTGCCGATGAGAAAAGGAACGGTACACTGGAATTGCTACTGACCAAACCGATCAAAACGTCCCAATTGATATGCGGAAAATTCCTCTCGCAACTTTTTATTATTGTCATCGCTTTACTGATGACCCTACCGTATTATTTCACCCTGGCTTCCCTGGGCCAGATCGATCACGGCGCCGTGATCCTGGGATATTACGGACTGATCAGTATCAGCGCCTGCTACATCAGCATCGGTATTTTCGCCTCTTCCCTGTCCCGGACGCCGGTGACGGCCTTCTTTATCACCCTGGGAATAAGTCTCTGCTTCCAATTGTTGTTCGGTACGTTAGCCCACCAATGCGGAAACAGTTTTTGGGCCGGAATTTTCACCTACCTCTCCATGGAAGACCATTTCGATTCCTTGTCGCGGGGGATTCTGGACTCCCGGGATATTCTATATTTTTGTTCCATCGTAGCCGTATTTCTTTCATTATCCAAATTATTTATTTGCAAAACCAGGTTTTAGCAAAAAGACATGAGACAGCTTATAAAAAATAACATATACATTATCGGTGGCGTTATTCTGCTAAACGTCATCTGTTCCTTCATTTTCTTCCGTCTGGATTTTACGGCAAACAACCGCTATTCGTTAAGCAAGGTGAGTAAACACGTGATCCGGAAAACCAAAGAACCGATTACAGTGGATCTCTATCTCACGGAAGACTTGCCTCAGAATTTAAACAAGCTGGCTCAGGAATTTATCTCTTTACTGAAAGAATATCGTTCTCTGAGTAATGTCAGTTTTACGATCAATACCATTCATCCCGATAACGAATTAAAAGGCAGAGCCGCTCTGGAAGCGGGGATACAGCCGCTATTCATTGAAGTGAGCGACCGGGACATGGAAAAAATTCAAAATATCTACATGGGAGCGGTTTTTAAAATCGGGAATAAACAATCCGTTATCCCTTTCATCAATCATACCACCCCCCTGGAATACGAAATTACCCGTTTACTGAAACAGGCCTCGGATACGTTAAAGCCTCATATCGCTTTCATCAAAGGACACCGGGAAGCGTCCCTGAGTCAAATGTCTCAACTCGTCAACGAATTGTCCCACTTGACGGATATTTCCGTCATCGACCTTTTCACGACATCCCAACTCGATAAGTATAACGTGTTGTGCATCATCGATCCCAAAGACATGTATAATCCCTACGAAAAGGAACAACTGGAAAAATACCTTTCCCAGGGAGGACGCCTGTTTATCGCCCTGAATCACGCCGTCGGACAAATCAATGAAAATCAGAACAGCGGCTTTATCAATGCTACAGGCATTGAAGATCTGTTGGAGGACAAAGGCCTGAAGATACAATACGACTTTGTCATCGATAACAATTGCGGTTCCATCACAGTAAACCAACGCAACGGATTTATGAATTTTCAGAGCAATGTGAGTTTTCCTTATCTGCCGCTTATTACTAATTTCAGCAAACACACCATTACCTACGGACTGAAAGTGATACTCCTTCCCTTCGCCAGCAGTATCCAACAGGTAAAAACCATGTCCACGTATATCTTTACCCCTTTAGCTACCACTTCCTCCCTTTCGGGAAGACAACAGGCACCGATATTTTTCGATTTACAAAAACAATGGACCCGACGGGATTTCAATCACCCTCACAGCATTGTTGCCGCTTTACTGACCAACGACGATAACAATAGTGCGCTGGTAACCATCACCGATGCCGATTTCCTGATCAATGATGTAGGCGTATTCGCCCATCCGCTGCGAGCGGATAACATCAATTTTGCCGTCAATTCCATTGAATGGCTGGCGGATAATTCCGGACTCATCCAATTACGTAATAAATTTGCTACTTTCGCTTCACTCGAACCGATAGAAGAACCGACCAAAAATTTTCTGAAATACTTCAACTTTCTGCTCCCGATCGTAATTACCCTGATTTTTGCTGCGGTCCGGTTCCGGATAAAAAGAACCCGGCGGCTCAATCGAGCCCGGCCGGGATATATCGACTAATATTGCGGAAACATTTCCGCTATTTCCTTGTAAAGTTTTTCACTGACGGGAACCAAAGGTAAACGCAATACATTATTTTCAATCACCTTCCGGGAATGGAGAGCTGCCTTGATACCCGCCGGGTTCCCCTCTTCAAATAAGGCCTTAAACAATCCGGACAGGCGCAAATGAATTTCTGCGGCTTTCCTGTAGTGCTCCTGCCAAGCCAAACGTACCATCTCCGAAAATTCAGACGGACACACATTCGCAATAACCGAAATTACCCCCTCTACTCCCAACGCCAACAAAGGCAAGGTCAATCCGTCGTCCCCGGAAACCACCGTAAACCCTGGACGACGATCGCGCAGTATCTCTGAAACCTGGGCAAAATTACCGCTGGCCTCTTTCACTCCGATAATATTGGGACAATCCCGAGACAACCGGACCACCGTATGGGCGGCCAAATGAACCCCGGTACGTCCCGGCACATTGTACAGGAAGAGGGGAAGCGGACTACATTCGCTTATTTTCCTGAAATGTTGATACATTCCCTCCTGCGAAGGTTTGTTATAATAAGGCGTTACGCTTAAAATTCCTTTACAATCGCTCAGTAAGGGGAAATCACCGATATTCCGGATCACCTCCACCGTATTATTTCCACCGACTCCCAGCATCACCGGAACCCGGCCCTGATTTTCCTCCAAAATGATCCCGGTTACCCTGATTTTTTCCTCCGGAGTCAAGGTAGCGGCTTCCGAAGTCGTTCCCAAAGCCACCAGATAATCCACTTTTCCTTCCAATACGTAACGGACAAGCCGCCGCAAAGAAATTTCATCCACCCCTCCCTGTTTGTCAAAAGGAGTAACTAAAGCAACTCCCGTACCTTCAAATAAATTCATTTCAATATTTTTTATATTTAGACAACACCCGATATAATTTCTCGATAAAATCCAGTGGATCAAGCACCCCTTCTATCCTCAAATCCGTTTCCTCCTCTTTCCAAATTCCCGTACGACAAGCCGAGAGCGTACTTCTCCGGATATAGTCCGTCAGCACATGTGAAACCGAAGTCAAATCAACGAATAAATCATACGGTTTCGATAACAATTGGAGGAGAGCGGGATTTTTCAGCTTCCCTAAAAATCCGATTTCTGCGGGACACACCTGCGTTACTCCCTCCTCTTCCCGTATCCCTTCCTTATCAGGCACAACACATACTTTATCGATTTTCACTCCGGGAAATTTCCTCTCCAGCAATTTCAAACAAGCCGTCCTATCCTCGGTTGCATCCCACAGGACTAACATAGAACGCAAATCAGCCAAACACGGAAAAGCTTTTTTCCGTATCCCCTTTACTTTTTTCCGCGACAGAGCATCCTCGTTCATTTGACGAAAAATACGGTTTATCGCTTGTTTCATATTTTCCGGACTTTAAGTTTACCGTACAAAAATAACAATTAAAACATCATTCCGGCTATTTTGTTGGGTTTACAACATAAATTCCCGACCGACTAAAAAAAACAACAAAAATATTGCACATTCGAAAAAGCTTCTCTATATTTGCACCGCTTTAGAGGGCAAACGGACCCGTAGCTTAATTGGATAGAGCACTTGGTTACGGCCCAAGAGGTTGGAGGTTCGACTCCTCTCGGGTTCACGATAAAGCAGAAAAAAGGGTAATTCAAACGAATTTACCCTTTTTTGCGTTTCTGAGGAAAGACCGTCAATACCACCCCTACTCCCAACCGAAACACAGCCGGGTCTGTTTCTTGGTTTTCCGGTCTCCGGTGTTTTCTTTGTTTTACTTTTTGTTGAACCGGTCTTCAATAATCTCCGTCAGAATAGTTCGGAGCGGGACTCCCATCGCCCGGGCCATTTTAGGGATAAAACTGTTTGCCGTCATTCCCGGGGTCGTGTTCACTTCCAGCATAATCACTTCTCCTTCACTGACAAAACCGTCGATTCGCACAATTCCTTCACACCGGAGAATATCATAAACTTCAGAAGCCATCGACTGTATCTTTTCGGTTATCTCTTCGGAAAACCGGGCAGGAATAATTTCGTCGGACAAAGTAGAATCGTACTTGGCGTCGTAATCGAAAAATTCTTTTTTCGGTATAACCTCCGCCACCGGAAAAACCACTTTTTTACCACCCGCTGCATATAAGCCGCAGGTAAACTCCGTTCCGTCGATAAAAGTCTCGACCAACACTTCTCTGCATTTTTCAAAAGCTAGCGACAAAGCCTGGTCAAAATCCTCGGCAGTCTTCACCTTAGAGACTCCAAAACTGGAACCTTCGGCATTCGGTTTCACAAAACACGGCAAACCCACTGCTTTGAGAATCGCTTCCCGATCATAGGCTTTTCCGCGTATCAGCATGACGGGTTGGGTGGTCCGAATACCGAAACCCTGCAAATAATTGATACATGTATATTTATCGAAAGTCAACGCTTCCCCCAGCGTATTACAGCTAGAATAAGGTATACCCATCATATCGAGGTATCCCTGTAACATTCCATTCTCTCCCGGACTACCGTGAATGGTAATATAAGCGAAGTCAAAAGCAATTTTTTCTTCTCCCTGGCAAAAGGAAAAATCGTTCTTATCCACCGGATATTTCTGCCCATCCATACATACATACCAATCCCGCTGACGTAAAATCATCAAATATTTACGATAACGTTCCCCGTCGATCTCTGCAAAGATATGGTTTCCGGATTTTAAAGACACTTCATACTCCGAAGAATTACCTCCGGCGATCACGACTACATTCTTTTTCATACTTACATTTATTATTAAACACCTGATTTTCAGATAATTTTTCCGGAAAAATCTTTTCCCCCACTTCATTTCCGTAGTAATTTCAAAAATAGAAAGTAATTCTCAATTTTCAACTTTCCGTTTTTAATAATTTTCTACCTTTGCGGCGCATAGGGGTAATATGAAAAAAATAACGGATCTTACACAAGGAAGTATCGTGCGTAATCTCTGGATTATGGCCGTACCTTTGATATCTTCTTCCTTCATTCAGATGGCTTACAACATGACGGATATGTTATGGCTGGGCCACCTGAGCAGCGATGCCGTCGCAGCCGTGGGGGCAGCAGGATTTTTTATCTGGCTTTGCAACGCTCTCTCTTATATGACCAAGACCGGTGCCGAAATTACGATCTCCCAATCCGTAGGAGCCCGGGACATTCGCCGAGCTTCCAGTTATGCCAATCAGGCGATACTCTTGTCGTCCGTCATCGGCCTGGGCTATGCGTTTTTCATCTTCGCCTCCGCCGACTCCCTGATCCGGTTCTTTCATTTCGAATCCTCTATCTCTTCCCAGTCGGTCGAATATTTACGCATCGTTTCCCCCGGTATTTTTTTTCAATTCAATAATAACACGTTCAGTGGATTGTATAACGGACAGGGAGACAGTAAAACCCCTTTCCGTACTATTGCCGTAGGACTGGCGATCAACATCCTGTTGGATCCGTTATTAATCTACGGATACGGACCTTTCCCGGCCCTGGGCTCGGCCGGGGCGGCCATTGCGACCGCCTTGGCGCAACTGGTCGTATTTCTGATTTTTGCCCGGAAAATTTTTTCTTCCCGTTTCCCGCTCGGGAAAATGCGGCTCTTCGTTTCCTTACAAACACATCATGCGGGTAGAATTATTCGGTTAGGTCTACCGGTCAGTTTACAAAACGCCTTGTTTTCCATGTTTTCGCTGACTCTGGCAGCCCTGGCAGCCCGTTGGGGAGCGGTAGGCGTGGCAGCTCAAAGCGTAGGTTCCCAAATCGAAGCCCTTTCCTGGATGACGGCCACGGGTTTTTCCACGGCCTTAGCGGCCTTTACCGGCCAGAACTACGGAGCCGGAAATTACGAACGTATCCGGAAAGGT
>CAJMSX010000056.1 GCA_905216195.1 uncultured bacterium | reverse complement strand
GCATGTTCCTGTATACTGAACTCCAGATTTAAGGCCGTAACCAGCTGTTGCATACGTTTACTGCGAGGTAATAAACGGATCCGGAATATATCTCCGCAAACGGTATATTCCACTTTAAACCTCTTCTCATCCACCCAATCGCGCCCGCTGATGCAATTCAAAATCATCTTGCTGATTTCTCCGAAAATGCGGGCTTCCCCTCCCCGTGCCACTTCCCCGTTTTTTTTCAACACGGACTTGCCGTCATTCACCACAAAATAATACGCCTCGGGATGCAGGTACTCCCAACGCATCCGGTCCGGTTTTCGGTAATACATTTTCCCTTCGGATACCGCCGTTTCCATCAATACGGAAATCTCTTTCCGCTGTATAAAATCACATTCCCATGTTTCGATGCGACCGGAGACCTGTCCGATTTCTTCCAGCATCTTTTTTCGCATGCCGGCTTCGGCGGGAATAAACGCCTGTCCCCACACTCCTGTTTGCCCGAGGGACACCCCCAGCAACAAAATCACCCGGTAAAATATCTCTCTCATTTCTGTTAATTTTTAGCAACCAACACGACTCCGGCTATAATCAGAAAAACTCCGATCCAACGCGTCAACGGTACAGTTTCGTGGAACAAAAATACCGCCACCAACATCCCGAAAATGTAACTGATACTAATCATGGGATAAGCCATACTGAATTCGAACCGACGCAAAATATACATCCACAACACAGTGGCGACAGCTATGCTAATTCCTGAACAAGCCAGTTGCCAGTTTCCTAAAACTTCTTTCAGGAATTCCCGGGAAAACCGGAAAGCCCCCATTCTGGTCATGGCTAATTTTAAAAAAACCTGAGAAACAACCAGAAAAAGACTTTGTATAGTCGACAAGACAATCAATTTCCACATGAGGTTAACACGATAAATGAATAATCTTTTTGCTGCCAGTGATTGAGGATTAAAATACGTCTTACTCCGTCGATACGCTCCTTATTTCTCGTCAAGCAAGCCGGCACATATCCTCTCCGTAAACAAACCGCCGCCTCAAACATACCATAAGCGGGAGCCGTAAAAAATTCTCCGCAAGCGGGCTTATACCATACCTCTTTCTTTTCCGTCAGCCAGCTCCGGTTGTATGCTTCGTCATTCCGCTCATCTCCGTTTCTGCCGGTCATGACAACGTCCACCTCGTTCAGGGAAATACCGTGTTTTTCCAGAAAACGTTCGGTTTCCCCCCGCAAATCTCCGCATTCATAAGCAATTTCACATCCTTCCAGCTGCGCATAAGCCGAAGGATCGAACTCGGAAGACAACATAAAGCAAATACTTCCTTCTCCCGCAAAGGTTCCCTTAGCCGGGTATTCTGCAATCCGAAGCGTATCGTCTATCTTCTCCCGCCAATAGCCTAACCTGCCCAACATACCGAAATAAGTGGGAGTCAGTTCATCATATCCTCCTACCAATGCCGAGCGAATACGTCCGCAAGCAAACAGCAACAAAGCCTCCTGTAAGGCACTTTCAAAAGAAATTCCCCTTTGTACATGTGTATTGTTGTAACCGTGGCATTTCAAACGAATGGCTATCTGCGAACTGATCGTATTGTGTGTCGATTGGATAAAAAAGGAAGGTTGCAGACATTCTTCCCCATTCCGAACCATAGCGGTCAGAAATTTTTCCGTATCTTCTACACAACCGAGTCCTGTTCCGGAAATAACCGCATCCGGCATAGAAATTCCGGATTCTTCCAACGCCCGGGTGGAAGTAACGACAGCCCGCTTTACAATACGACTCATCCGTCTGGCGGAAATCGGATCGAAATAATTCCGGTAATCCGGTTCGATACACCTCAGCTGTGGCGCATGGTAAGCCACAGGCTCCCACACAGCGGTTTCCGATAAAGGTTGCTGAATAGAAATCGCGCCTATTCCCCTGATATATACTCCCATATTTCCCATATTTTTTAGCTTCCTACTCTTTCCGATGCGGCTTTCTGATCCCAGGCGGAAAAAACCAAAGAAGAATTATTTCCGCCGAAACCGAATGAATTCGACAATACATTTTTCAGTTCGGCACCTTCCACGGGCTGGCTGACCGGGGCAAAAGGCAATTCGGGCATTTGACGACTGAAACGCAGATTCACCGGAATAAACTGATGCAGCATAGCCAAAATAGAAATGACCGCCTCTACGCTTCCCGATGCACTCGTCGTATGTCCGGTCATCGCTTTCGTTGAACTGACCCAGGGAATCCGATCTCCGAATACATGGCATATCGCCCGCCCTTCCGATAAGTCATTATTCCTCGTCCCTGTCCCGTGAGCATTGATATAGTCGATATCCTCCGGCCTCAAACCGCTCATTTTAAGCGCTTCCTCCATCGCCATCGCTGCTCCGACACCCTCTTCAGAAGAAGCTGTCTGATGGAATGCATCGCAAGCATTTCCATAGCCGGCCAATACGCAAAGAGGCCTCACCCCCCGGGCTAAAGCCGCCTTTTCTTTTTCCAGAACAAGATAAGCCGCACCTTCACCTAGATTTAAGCCGGCCCGGGCGTCGTCAAAAGGCCGGCAAGGCTCCCGGTCCAGTATCATCAATGTACGAAAGCCGTTCAAGTGAAACTTAGTGAGGCATTCGCTTCCTCCTACCAAAGCGACATCCGTTATCCCCGCCTTGATCAGGTTGGCTCCCAACATCACCGCATTAGCCGCCGAGGAACAAGCCGTCGACAAAGTCGTCACATAACTGAATACACCGAGATCATCGGCAATTTTTTCCGTACAAGCCCCGCATTCATGCGCAGCTATATAGGCATTCCGGCTGTCATTCTCCAAAAAATCCAGGTAATACTGTTCACTTTTTTCCATTCCCCCTACAGTCGTTCCGTTGATAAACGCAAACCGTTTCTGAAGCCCGGCCGATAAACCGGCAGACCCCCAGGCTTCCCGCAAAGCCTCCATTCCCAGTAAAGCCGTTCTGGTCGCAATTTCTCCGGTAGCCAAGCCCAAACGCTCCGCCAATACCCGATCGCTAAATTTTACTTCGGCACAGGGAATATCCCGGTGAGCGGTCTGCAAAAATTCCAAACGTCCGATTCCCGAACGTCCTTCCCGCAAGGCTCGCCACGTTGCATCCACTCCCGCTCCTAAAGCGGAAATAATACCCATTCCTGTTACAACTATGCTTTCTTTTTCCATTTACTCACCAACAAGTTCTATCATGCCCCTCCCCCGATGCTACATCCCCAACACCGGAAAAGAGCGGGTGAAAACGGTTCACACTTGGCCGTTTTTCCCTTCTGCCACAACCGTCCGATCGGACGCTTTTTAAAATTTCCTGTTCTTTCCGATATACTCTGCCATGGTCTTTACCGAACGGAATATTTCCTTCCCCTGATTGGGATCCTGTAATTTGATACCGTAATTCTTTTCCATCAATACGATCAATTCCAAAGCGTCGATCGAATCCAACCCCAACCCTTCTCCGAACAAAGGTGCATCGTCTGCAATATCTTCCGGAGTCATTCCTTCCAAATTCAATACTTCGATAATCTCTCTCTTTAACTTTGCCATTAATTCTTCCATGACTCTATTCTTTATGTAATTTATTGATATGATAATGCGTAAAATCTATTCCTCTTCCATCCTTTTCCACCCGGCAAGCAAACACCCCGCACCGGTCTCCCACACACTCCAACCAGCCGACCAAAGCCCTCTCCATTCCGGTTTCCGTAAAAACCCGTTCCACATACGAACACATGCGTTCCGCTTCGAATTCAGAACTCACAAAAAAGGTATTTTCCCCATAAATCTTATGCCGGATGCAAATTTCTCCCAACACGATATTCGGTAAAGTGTACACGAATACGGAAGGACTGGGAAAATACTCCTCCCCTATCGTTTCCTGATAGTGCCGGTCGGTATCCAGGGAGGAAGACCGGTTGGCTAAAAACAAACCGGTCCGCTCCCCCCCGACTTCTTTCGCTCCCTGCAATAACAATTCCGCTGCCAAAAAACCGGCTTTCGCCAATACATCCATTTTAAAGAACTTCGGATAATCCACTTCCAGCACCCGGTAGAGCTGACTCAAAAACTCTTTCCCGTTTTGTGTCCCGGAACAAAAAAAATCTTTTCCATCCAGCCGGCATCGTCCCGTCTCCATACGGCAATATCTCTTTATTATCAACATACACCTAACAGCTTAAGCGGAGGGCGGCATTACAGCCACCGAATCCTGAAATCGTTTTTATACATTGCCGTTTCTTCAAAGTCATTGGCTGCGTTACCAGGCGTAAGGGTCTCGTTACTCCACAGGTCCGGTAACCTGGGCTAAGCGGAATAAAATGCTCCCTCAAAGCCCGGGAAGCCACAACCGTTTCCATTACCCCGGCCGCACCCATGCTATGTCCGAAATAACCTTTCAAACTGTATACCGGCACTTCCAGCAACCCGGCCCGGTCAAAAGCAATCGCTTCCATCTCATCGTTATAAAGGGTGGCTGTTCCATGAGCATTCAGGAAACCGATATCCTCCGCTTTCACTCCCTGCAAGACCTTTTGCAAAGCGAGATACAACCCTTCTCCCGTCCGGGAAGGGCCTGAAATGTGATTGGCATCGTTTGTAACCGCTCCTGCTTCCAATACGACTTTCCCTTCGGTTTCTTTCCTTTTTTCCAATACCAAAGTTGCAGCTCCTTCTCCGATATTCAAACCGCAACGCCCGGCATCGAAAGGACGGCAAGGCTCGGAAGACAAAGCTTTAAAAGATTGAAAACCGGATACAATGAAGCGGGATAAAACTTCCGCTCCTGTCACTACCACTCTCTCATATTCCCCGGTTTCCAGCCAGCGTCTGGCAATAATTTGGGCGGCCACACCGGAAATACAAGCATTCGAAACCACCAGCGGTTCATTCGGATTGTTGAAATAAGCCGCAATCAGCCGGGCTGATTTCCACAAATACAAACGTTCGGGACCGAAATTATACCTGAACCTTTTTTCCAACAACTCGATGTTTCCTTTCGTCGTCGACAACACGAATAAAGTTTTTTTGTCAGCTAAAATAGCCGGCTTTCCGCCTGTGGCTTCAGCCACCGAAGCGATAGCCATTTGTTCGAAACGGGTATACCGTTTTGGATCCATTCCCTCTATCTCCAGTCGTTTTTTCAATTTCTCGTCGTCCACAACGGAAGCAACAAAAGGTTCCGGTATTCCTCTTTCCAAGTAATCCTCACAAAGGCGTAAACCGGTTTCTCCCCGTTTTATGGCAGCGATATTTTCAGCCGTCGTAAAACCAAGAGAAGAAATAATATTGTCTGCAACAATACAAATTTTCATTTTTTCGTGTTTAAAAAAAGCAGATCATTTCTCAAATACCCTCCATCGCTTTTTCCAATTTTCATAAAATTCCGGATTTCCCCACACCAGTTGGTAATCTTTATCCAGAAAAACCTGCATGCTGTTTCCTGTCGCCATCAGCGAAGGCGCTTGAGGATTTCCCGCATATACGCTGTACTTAAAACAAATTTTGGCCGCTTCCGTCGGTAAATATTCGATTTCAACCACCATTTTATTTCCATAAATGAGCGGTTTTTTATAGTCAAAATTCAACTTAACCAAAGGGGCATAAAATCCTTCTCCGAATATTTTCAAATAGCCCAGATCATATTTACGTCCGAATTCCTCCCGGGCATCTTCAAAATATTTAGCGTAACTTCCGTGCCATACGATACTCATCGAATCCACCTCACTGAAACGTACTTCGATCTCTTTACTTGCCACTAACTTCATTGCCGCTCAATTTTCACTAATTGCTATCTTCATCTCGCACTCGGCGATCAGTCTTCCACAACATTCTACGGTAGCCTTCACCAAAGTCAACGCCATTACTTCACTCTGTACTTCTATACGGGTGAGGAGCATTTCATTTACTTTGGGTAAATCGTGAATCGATAAATTCCGTAATGCACCGATAAACCCGATTTTCACTTTTTCATTATTGATTTTATTGATATATCCCATCCGGGCCGCACAAGTCTGAGCAATATTCTCCACTACTCCCGGTTCGAATAAAATTCCATCCCGGCAAAACATATTATCTTCCCTTACCTCTAACTCCGTCTCCGTTATGACAGGATCACAATGCCGCAAACGATCGACCATTACAAAAGGAGGCCGTTGGGGCAAAAGTTCTAAAATATCAAATTTTTCCATAATTTGTCTCCCTATAAATCTCCCGAACTAAAATTTTCCCTCTTCCCGTCCGAAGCAGCTCCATTTTTCTCAAGCGCGTCCGGTAAAATAAAAATTCCCCCTTACCCGACGGACCTCCGATGGGCCCGAGTCTACCGGAAGCCTCGGAGAACCGGCTCCCTCTCCTTTTTATTCCTCTGCGTCCCAAAAAGAATAAAAATTATACCACTGTTCCGGATAACGCTTTAAAATCCCGCTCAATTCCCGGACAAAACATTCCGACAACGCTTTCACCCGTTCTTCGCGCTTATCCAATTCCTCCGGAATTACCAAAGGACGGACGTAAATATGATAATGCAAAGCACTCTCTTTCATCACAAATAAAGCCAGCACTCCGGTTTTAAACTGCTCCGCCAGATAATAGGCACCGGTGGGGAAACAAGCCTTCGCTCCCAGGAATTCCAGCGTTCTTTTCTTATTCCCGGAAAATATCCGGTCACACGGCATACTTACGATTTCATTCCGGCTTAAAGCAGCATGGATGTGAAAAATATGCGACATATCCGCAGCCACCGGTATCAAATGGACATTATGCATACCCAGCATCTCAGTCCGTAAGCGTTGTACAACCTCTGCCTCTTCGCCGAAAATAATGCCGTTCATTTTCTTTTTCCGCTGTTCGAGCAAATAGCCTGCAATTTCAAAATTTCCGACATGGGAACTGGCAATTACACACCCCTTCTCCGTATCCAAAGCCTGCTCAAAATATTCGTTTCCGGATATAGTTACCCGATATTGCTTTCCGTGTCCGCTGAAAATAGCAAATTTATCCAACACGGTTTGACCGAACAGATAGTGATTCCGGTAGGTTTTGCACCACGCTTTAAACCGGGGATAATTCTGACGTTCCCTAAAATACCGGTAGATAGCCAGACAACGCTTTCGGGCAAAAAGCATGTAAAAAACGACCACCACCCGTACTCCCAAATAACCGAACCGGACATCTACATAACGAAAAAACCAGGCCAATACTCCTTGCCCGAAACTTCCACCTCCGGTTTTCCCTTCCCACTCCGTCTTTTGCACAATTATCCGTTTACTTTCTTCTCAATATAATCATAAAAAGCTCCCAATGTGGTTACTCCTCCCATCTCCTCCGCTTTTATTTTAAAACCGAATTTTTCTCTACAATTACCACAATATCCACAAAATCAAGGCTATCAATACCTAAATCATCTTTTAAAGAAGCGTCTTCTTTCAAAACGGCTTCCTCCACTTCAATCTCTTCTACCAAAAAATTGTTTGTAATTTTTACAATCTCTTCTCTTGTCATCTCTTTATCTTTACTGGTCCTACTATTTTTTTATCTTCTTCACAATCAAAGCGCTGTTTGTTCCTCCGAATCCGAACGAATTGGAAAGGAACAAATCTATATTTTGCTCCCTCGTGCGATTTATAATATTCAGTTTCCCGGAATACTCATCCGCCTGCTCAAAATTCAGGTTCGGGGCTATAAAAGAATGCTGCATCATCAGGGTCGAATACACCACCTCACTGGCTCCCGCCATCCAGCATTCATGCCCCGTCATCGACTTTGTAGAACTGACAGGCGTTTCCCCGCCGAAAAGCTTATGGATGGCTATAGCTTCATACATATCTCCTAAAGGAGTAGAAGTAGCATGCGCGTTGATGTAATCCAGCTGCGCCGGAACCACACCGGCATCCTGTACTGCCCTCGACATGGCGATATAAGAACCCTGATCATTGGGTTGAGAAATATGTCCGCCGTTTGACGAAAACCCGTATCCGACTATTTCGGCAATCACAGGGGCCCCTCTTTTGACAGCATGTTCGTACTCTTCCAGAATCAACGTCGCAGCTCCCCCGCTGGGTACCAGTCCGTCTCTCCCGGCATCAAAAGGACGAGAAGCTTTGGTCGGGTCGTCCGTACGGACGGAAAATGCACTCAACGCATCAAAACTCGCCATGGCATATAAATTTACTTCCTGGGCTCCCCCACACACTACCATATCCTGCAAACCGCTACGAATAAAAGCGAATCCCAGTCCGAGAGAATGCGATCCGCTGGCACAAGCGGCACTGATCGTCATGTTTACCCCCCTTAATTTAAAGATAGTGGAAAGATTCATGGTAACCGTGGAATTCATCGATTGAAAGATAGCCCCGGAACCCAACAACATCGTATCCCGCTTCTCCTCCATAATCTTATGAGCTTCAATGACCGGCTTCGCTGAAGAGTCATTTCCGTAAAATATCCCCACTTCATTCTTTTCCAGATAATCCATATCGACTCCCGCATTCCGCAACGCCTCCTCCGTCGCTACGTAAGCAAACTCCCCCTCTTCTGCCAGTCCTGTCCGTAACCGTCGCTCCAATTTCCCTTTCAACAAGGGCCGCTCCAGTATTCCGGTCAAAGGGGAACGATACCCGTAGCGGGAACGTTCCGGATCGATGCCGATCCCAGACTTTCCCCGGTAAAGCGACTCTGTTACTTCTTCCAGGTTTTTTCCGAGGCAGGAATATATTCCCATCCCCGTGATCACAACTCTTCTCATAACTATTTACCCCTCATTTATTATATATTCAACCTTTTACGTATACAATCCCCCGTTGACGGATATTACCTCCCCAGTAATATAAGAAGCTTTGTCGGAAGCCAGAAAACCCACCAAATCAGCCACTTCCTCCGCCCGGCCGAAACGATTCAGGGGAATCATCTCTTTCAATACCTTCTCATCCATGTCTTTGGTCATATCCGTAGCGATAAAACCGGGGGCTACGGCATTCACGGTCACTCCCCGCTTGCCCACTTCCTGGGCTAAAGCTTTGGTGGCACCGATCATGCCGGCTTTCGCTGCTGAATAATTGGTTTGCCCCGGCAATCCTTTCAAACCGGACAGCGATACCACATTCACAATTCTCCCGTACCGCCGGGTAAGCATGTCCTTCAACAAACGGCGGGTCACATAGAAAAAGCCGTTCAAATGAATATCCATCACCTGCTGCCACTGTTCGTTCTGCATCCACATCATCAGTGTGTCATTACGCACTCCCGCATTGTTTACCAACACAGCTATATAATCTTCGGAATGTCGTTCGCTCCAGGCCATCAAAGCCGCATCGACCGCCTCTACATCCGCCACATTAAAAGGCAATAGTTCCGCCTGTCCGCCCTGGGCTTCCACCGCATTTTTCGTTTCAAGAGCAGCTTCCTCATTCGAAACATAATTTATCACCACCGGATACCCCAAACGGACCAACTCCATACACACCGCCCGGCCGATACCCCGGGAACCACCCGTCACTAACGCATATTTCATATCTCTAATTTCTTCTTTTTTAAATACTCTACCATGGCGCTTATTTCCTTGTATTTAGGAGTGTCTTCCACGAATACCGGAAAAAATGCCCGTACTTCTTCATAAATCTCCCGGCTTTTAACCGATAATTGAGTCTGAATTTTCAAATAATCTACCGCCTGCACGATCGCCATGAGGTGGATCGCCATCACCTGATAAGCATTTTCCACTATTTTGGCAGCCAATTGAGCGGAATTCGTCCCCATACTGACCACATCCTGATTGTCATTATTGTTCGGGATACTGTGTACACACATGGGCATCGACAATGTCTGACATTCAGCCGTAGTCGAAGTCGCCGTAAACTGAGCAGCCTGTAAGCCGTAGTTCAATCCCAAAATACCTAAATTTACAAAAGGCGGCAAAATACCATTTATTCTGTCGTGAAACAAATAATTCAACTGCCTTTCTGCCAACATAGTTAATTTTGTGATTCCAATCTTCAATTTATCCATTTCATAAGAGACATAATCCCCATGAAAATTTCCTCCGTGATAGATATTCTGAGTATCGGGATCTACAATGGGATTGTCACAGGCCGAATTGACCTCTCCTATCAATACTTTTTCGGCGTTCTCCAAGGCATCGAAAACCGGCCCCAATACTTGAGGGACACACCGTAAGGAATAATAGGCCTGTACCTTGTGCTCGAATACCTTTTCTTCGTGCTTCCGATCATATAATTCGATTTCCCGCTTCCGGACACAGCGGCTCCCCTCTACCCAAACCCGCATCCGCCGGGCAATCTCCTGTTGGCCCCGATGACATTTCACTCCGTTCAAGGCTTCCGACATCAAATCGTCGTAAGAAGAGGCGATTTCATTCATCATGACAGAAGTAGCCACTCCCCAGTTTAGCAGATTCCGGGCATATATCAAATTAACCAAACCTACCCCGGTCATCATCGAGGTACCGTTAGTCACCGACAAGCCTTCCCGAATATGCATCTGAAAAGGCTTCAATCCGTTTTCCGCCAAGACACCGGCCGTCGAACGCCAGGCCCCTTGATAATACACTTCTCCTTCTCCGATCAGCGTAAGGGCAATATGTGCCAATTGCACCAAATCCCCGCTTGCACCCACACTGCCGTGTTCGGGAATCATCGGATAAATGCCCCGGTTGATAAATTCTACGAGCAACTCCACCAATTCCCGGTGAACTCCCGATTTCGCCTGTAGAAAAGTACCCAGCCGGGCAATCATCGCCGCCCGCACATACAAGGGATCCACCGGACGCCCCGCGCCGGTAGAATGACTGCGGATAATATTATATTGCAGTTCCTTTAAACACGAATCCTCGATACGCCATTGAGCCATAGGCCCGAATCCCGTATTGATTCCATAAATCACTTTATCCCTGGTAAAATCTTTCAGAAAATTATAGCACCTATCAATTTCACCCCAAGTCTCTTCTTGAATTTCCAACCGCTCGTCTTCGAATAATATATGAGATATATCATCCAGACTCAATCTGTTCGTTATACGCATAATCATTTATTAACTAAAAAAAATGGTCGTTTATTTTAGGCAATATAATAAAATCGGTTTTGAAAATTAAATCAATTTTTGAATAAAATACGTTAAATAAAAATCAGGCTTTAAACTACTGATAATAAACATGTAAAAAAAATTAACCCTAAAAGAAATAAACTTTTTTGCAGAATCGGGTATTTAAGGTATATTATTTCCAAAATAAACGACCGTTTTATATTAACAATAACCACTTTTTTCACAGAACGTTAACTATGAAAACAGGGGTAAATATATATAAAAAACTTTAATTTGGAAGTTTTTCTTTTAAAAATTGTGAAAAAAATAAACTACATCTTTCTCTCTTTCCGAACCTCTTCCCGCTTCTACCGTACATGCACAAAACCTACGCAATGAAATTTGGGATATTTTTTTGTTTTTTCCTGCTCTTTTCCTGTACTCCTTGTCGGGTATTGATGTACAATATACCGCAGGTCGGGGACCAGCATCTTTTTCCTAAAGTGGTATTTCCCCCTTCCTCCCATCCCCGGGCTTTACCTGTCCGGACAGATTCTATTCCGTCAGGTTTCTACTCCTTCCTCCGGTCGCACCGGACTTTAGCCTTTCTGTTGATTCGCAACGATACCGTACGACTGGAATATTATGCTCCGCACATCCGTCCCGACATGACGCTGGATTTGTTTTCGATATCCAAATCTATCGTCGCCTCGGTGCTGGCTCTTGCCTGCGAAGAAGGGTATATCGGAAGTCTTTCGGATCCGTTGGAAAATTATTTTTCAGACCTGCCGGCCGGTTATTCTCAAATTACACTGAACGACTTGCTCGATATGCGGAGTGGGATCAAAAATTCCTTTTGGAAAACCACTCAAATGTACTATAGCCATAATCTGGACAGGACGATCCGGCATATTCCCCTCGGTCTCCCTCCCGGCCGGCAATACGAATACAGCAATGCAGCAACCCAATGGCTGGTCGCTATTATTGAAAAAGCGACCGGGAAAACATTCCAGGATTACTTTTACGAAAAAATCTGGCGGCCTCTTCACCTGGAAAACGAAGGGAGTTGGAGTCTGGATTCCCGGACTCATTATAAAGTACGGGGGTTCTGCGGCTTTAATCTCAGTCTCCGGGATCTGGGCCGCATAGGTTTATGTTATTTACACGGAGGGGAATATGGCGGAGACCGAATCATTCCCGCCGGATGGCTCAGCTGCACCTTTTCTCCTCCTCCCCATTCTGAACGAACACCCGATCACTTCCTCTATCACAAGCAATGGCGGATCATTACTCCCAACGAAAAACTACTGGCTAAAGGCTTCCTCGGACAATATTTATACCTGGATAAAAAACACAATACGGTGATTATACGTCTGGGAACAGCCGAATCCTCCGCGGATTGGCTTTCCCTATTCGGTCAATGGGCCGCGAAGCAATACAGTACAGGAGATACCGGCCGCCCGGATACCAGCTTCAATACGCAGAATGCCCCTGTTCGTTCAAATGTTGTAACCAAAAATAATTAGCGCTGCCACGGAATTTCCGGCAAGAAATAAAATCCCGCTCGATTTTCCGCTTCGTCCGGGAAGGTATACAACCTTTACGTACCAGCATTTCACCGGACTGCTCCAGCAGGGACAATAATTTCCGCTGATCCCGGTAAAACAAAGGATTATTAAACAAGGACAGAACTGCCGGGCGATAAATTTCCGCAACAAGCGGCATATGCCAATTATGCGCCAAAGCCCGGAAGTGTTCCCGTACAGCTTTGAAATGGCTTTTTTCGACAAAACCGCATACGGATAATACCGCCATGGCCTGGTCTTTTGCAATGCGGCGCGGGTGTCTGGTCTTGAGAGGACCTGCTGTCATAAAAGGCTCTAAAGTTGCTATTTTTCGGTCAAAAAAATTCTTCAAGGCAGAGGGAACTCCATCACTATACAGCGGAAAGGCAAACAGGATCAAATCGCTTTCCTGCATCGAGTCCAGTAATTCCCGGCAATCGTCTTCGCCTTCAAACAGGCACCTTCCTCTCCCTTTTTGCCAGCAATACCAACAACCCCGGCATTCCCGGATACTCTGCCGGGCCAGTTGTACCACTTTCACTTGAGGACACACTTTTCGCATGCCTTTCACCAACTGCTCCGCTAAAAAATAAGTATATCCTTGCTCTGCACGAGGAGAAGCATTGATCACCAGAATTTTTTCGGGTATCTTCCAATTCGCAGCCGGAAACCTTTCGAACTCCCGGGCGACATCTTTCCGGTCCCATACATAACGGTCAAAATTTACCTTCGGCAAATACCGGAAAAAAGAAATATTTCCCTTAAAAATCAAACGCCTCCGCATTATCCCCCACCATAAAAAAGAAGGTTTCGACAACAGCAACATCCAATCTTCAAAGGTACAAGAGAGAGTAGTTTTCACTTCAAGATCGGTTTGCTCTTTCAATTCGATTTCTTCCCGGGTGATCTCGATGTAATACCACTTCCGGCTGAGGCATAGACCGATACATCCTTCCTTTTTCCGGTTTTTTTCCGGATAAAAATGGTTCCAGGCGCCTACAAGTTCACGCATAATCTGGTCGGGTGTCTGCAAGGCTTTCATCGGCCGATAGAATTTATCGTTTTTTATACGATCACCCTTCCCGAAAAGATACAGAGGGCTCCGGTCGGTTTTACCTCAGCCGCTGTTTTCCTCATAATTTCGGTTCGCTATTCCCCCCCCTTCGGCTATTCCCCTCACCTTTTCCACACCACATCCGCTCCCCTCTTCCGGCAAGAATTCCCTCATTCATAGGT
Organism: uncultured bacterium; assembly: GCA_905216195.1. GTDB lineage: Bacteria > Bacteroidota > Bacteroidia > Bacteroidales > Marinifilaceae > Culturomica. The sequence goes on along the minus strand of CAJMSX010000056.1, from coordinate 8,285 downwards.
TCCTCCCCTGAATCGGGATAACGAAACTGGTACACAACAACGGAACATAAAAAAAGGCAGCGCTATTCCCGCCGCCCTTTCTTTATCGTCTTCGAGCTTATTTTATGGCCATACTGATCATAAACGTGGCAGCCACGGCAACAATAGCATACAATTCAGGAAATACGGCCAGGATCAACGTTTTACCGAAAACATCGTATCCGGAACCTATTCCGACAATACCGTTTGCACAAACCTGTCCCTGCCGGATGGCGGAAAAAAGACACACAAAGCCTAATCCCAGTCCGACACCCAATACGGCAGCCGCCTGTAACCAGGTAATTTCCGGCGTTAAAACACCCTGCAAAAGGAAAAATCCCAGGAAACCGTATAATCCCTGCGTTCCGGGCAAGGCACAAAGTACCATATACTGACCGAAAGCTTCATCATTCTTTTTTAAAGAGCCGAGTGTTGCATTTCCACCGATCGTTACGCCGTAGGCACTGCCAATTCCTGACAAACCAAGGATTAAACCCACCCCGATATAAGCTAAAATAATTGGTTCCATAATCTTCTGATTTTAATTGTAATTTTTGATTGATTTATTTTTATATTTTCTTCTTTCTCTTTACCCTCGATAGCCTCTCAATCGGAGGATTTTACTACCCGTTTTTTAAAAGGCTGGTACTTTTTACCTCCCCCTTGAAAACCGGCATTTTTATAAAATTCGACGAACGTCAAACGCATGGGATGTACGAAAGACCCCAAACCGGCCATAAACAGGTTCACACTGTGTCCGAAAATCAGAATAACCAGCATAATCACTTGCTTGAGCACCGGTATATCTCCGCTCATATTGATAGCCAAGTCATTGAATACCAAGCCGAGTACGGAACTTGAAATGCCGAGAGCAAACAACCGGATATAGGAAAGTATATCCCCGAGCAAACCGGTTACGGTATTATAAGAATCCCACAAACCCGCTCCGATATTGATAAAAACGTTCCGCTTGACATTATTAAACACAAATATCAGTAATCCGGCAATTCCGCCCACCATATACATCGGAATACGCACTTCATATCCCTCTCTGAAAAGCAAATAACAAATTCCTTCTCCCAGGATGAGCACCAGCCAACCGATGGTCGAAAAAGCCGCCGGAAGTCCGTATTGTTTCCATAAGTTCGCAACCTTTAAAAACATACCGAAAATAATCTGTACCACACCGATGATGAGCGCCAGATTGAACAGCTGCTGGGAATCCAGCATCATACTTCTGAACTTGACGACCCAAGGTATTTGTACTTCCATCAATTGAATGCCGAAAAAAGTACCGCTGACGATACCCATTACTACAGTCCCGGCACCTAGCCACTGGGCCAGGGATAAAATCGGTGTGATGTCCGGTTTTGCTTTGATTTTATAGATGGAAAATCCTATTAAAAGTAAAAGTCCGTATCCGGCATCTCCCAGACAAAAACCGAAGAACAATACGAAAAAAGGTGCAAAGAACGGAGTCAGGTCAATTTCCCGGTAATTCGGCATAGAATACAACTCCCCGATAAATTCAAACAAACGGGCAAATTTATTATTCTTCAACTGAATCGGAGGGTTATCCGTTAACTCCGGTTTTTCGAATTCATAATATACGCCCATATCCGATAATTCCCGGGCCGTATCTTCCTTTATTCCGGCAGGTACCCAACCTTCCAGAGCCATCACCTTGTCGTCAATTACCCCGTAAGCCGCGTCCTTTACCTTCAATTCATCCATATCACCGTATAACTGCATACGATACACGAGTAATTTATCAATAGCAGCGGGGGCTATCCGGTCCAGATAAGAAGCCGTCTCTTTCTTTTCCTGTTGTAATTCTTCGATATTCCTCCGAATATCCGCTGCATCCAGCTTCGGAAAAACAACAGCCTCCGCTTCCAGGTCGGGCTGGGTTTGCGCCGGAGTTACCGTGACGAAATAGGTCTGCCCTTTTTCCTGATTAACGACAAAAGCATTATATTTTTCTTCCCATTCCGGTAAATATTTCCGGTCAGGCACCGTAAAAAAACGCAAATCCCAACCCGAGGCTTTCAATCCTCCGATAGGATCCCGGGGCATCTCTCCCCAAGGCTGGTAAATCGTACCTTCTTTCTCTAAAGAGACTATCTGCTGATCGATTTGTTCCAGGCGTTTTATCCGGTTTTCCACCAGCTGTAAAACGTCGGCTCCCTCTTCCTCCGGAACCAAGGCTTCTCCCCCTTCGCTACTTCTTTTCCGAAGCAGACGCAACATATCGTTTATCCGACGGATGATCGAAAGCTTTTGTTTCAAATGTTCATTTTCAGCCGAACGTTTTTTATCTTCGTGTATATGAACAACGCCCATGTCCCGGAGTTTTCCGATAAACGACTGATAATCTTTATAGAATATCAGCAGAGACAATTTTTCCATTGGTACTATCATATTCCTGCAATTTTAAATGGCCACTTCCGGATTTCGGCATAAGGGAAATCCCGAAGTCGCCGTCATTCCCCTTCCTTTTCCTTCCGGTTCTTCACGATTTTCTGAGCTGATTTCGACAAATTTTCCTCATCTTCCAAAAAACGCTTAATTTTGCGTATAGCTTCCTGAAAACCCGGTATCTGGACTTTCTCGTATAAATTTACTTTTTGGGTGGTTTTCTTGCGGGCCTTGTCAAGCAATTCCATTTTACGTACATAAAATTCTCTTTCCAAGGCAACATTCACCACTTCTTTAATGTGCTGAATTCCATCCAGCAACCAACGGGGAGCATTAAACAAACTGAAGCTTTTCAGCTCGTACTCCACTCCTTCCAAAACCGGTGTTCTGACGCCCGCTATTTTTTTCACCGACATAGTGACGTCTTTTACTTTCAGTATCCCGGGCGTATACTCGTCATAAAGTTGCAGCATATCGTTGATGCCATTCAATATACTCTCCAGCTTCCCATCGAATTCATCGGCGACCTCTTTCGCTTTTTTCACCTCCGAACGCAAGGCAGACTCTTTATTTTTTATAGTAGGCAAAGCCCTGACCCGCATTTTCAATTGCTTGTCGAGGTTTTGAAGAGAGGTTTTATTGTATTGAAAATTAATCATACTTTCCAGTTACCATTTATATAGCGAGTTCACAGGCGGACGTTTTCCGCTTTTGCCGGCATCCGTTTATTGATAATGTCCGAACTCATCCACAATTTCCTGTTTGATCCCCAGTTCTGCCCGGGTAAAATATTTCCGGAACAATTCCCAAGCCGTATCCAGCATCTGCGTAATACTGATATTGACGTCTATAGCCAGCAATTCGTTGGAATAATCCCTTGCAAATTCCAGCGTACGCCTGTCGTAATCGGTCAGATCAAATCCATTTTCCAACTTCGTACGGGCATTGGCTGCATCGGCATACAAACGGATGGCAGCATTCATTACCTGGGGATGATCCTTACGGGTCTTTTTTCCAATCACCAATTGTTTCAAACGCGAGAGACTGCGGAAAGGGTCTACGATCACTTTTCCGATTTCCGTATCTTTCCGGAGGAATAACTGACCTTCCGTAATATATCCCGTATTGTCGGGAACCGCATTCGTAATATCTCCTCCCGACAAAGTCGTCACCGCAATAATGGTAATCGATCCTCCTTCAGGAAACTGCACCGCTTTTTCATAAATTTTCGCCAAATCGGAATACAAGGAACCGGGCATGGAATCTTTCGACGGAATCTGATCCATACGGTTGGAGACTATACTCAGGGCATCCGCATATAAAGTCATATCCGTCAATAATACCAGCACTTTTTCATTCCGGTCCACGGCAAAATATTCCGCCGCCGTCAAAGCCATCTCCGGCACCAGCAAACGCTCCACGGGAGGAGCTTCCGTCGTATTGACAAAGCTGACAATCCGATCCAGTACCCCGGCATTATCGAACAGATTCTTAAAATACAAATAGTCGTCGTTCGTCAACCCCATCCCTCCCAGAATAATCCGGTCGGTTTCCGCCCGTAAAGCCACATTAGCCATTACCTGATTATAAGGTTGGTCGGGATCGGCAAAAAACGGGATCTTCTGTCCCGAAACCAGGGTATTATTCAAATCTATACCGGCAATACCCGTAGCGATCAATTCGGAAGGCTGTTTACGACGGACGGGATTGACGGACGGACCGCCGATCTCCCTTTCTTCTCCGTCTATGGCCGGCCCTCCGTCGATAGGCTCTCCGAAAGCATTGAAAAAACGACCGCATAAATCTTCACTCACCTTCAAAGTAGGCGCTTTTCCTAAAAATGTAATCTCCGCATCGGTCGGAATCCCTTCGGTCCCGGAGAATACCTGCAACGTTATATCTTCGCCCCAGATTTTCACCACCTGAGCCAACCGTCCGTTCACTATAGCCAACTCATCGTTCCCGACGCCCTGCGCTTTCAAGGAACAGGTAGCCTTGGTGATCTGGGTGATTTTCGTATAAACTTTTTGAAAAGCTGTTGTCATATCGTTATATTTTGGAAATCCGAATACCTGCAGAAGCTCCCCCGGGGATGCATTCTCCAACTTCAGATGATTATCGTTTTATTTTTTTCTCTCGTCAATAATGGATTGTACTTCAGTCTCATACTTCTTGAAATTGTCGGAACCGAATTCAGAATAATTCATCTGTTTGAAGGCATTGATTATTCTCTTAAAATAAGGATTCACCTCTTCAAAAGACTCGAAATTAAAGTCGGAACGTACGATTTGCAACACCCGATTCAACATATATTTTTGCCTTTCCATAGAAGTAGAACCGTCGATCTGATCGAAGGCATCCTGTTGTAAAATGACAAAGTCGATCAATTCCGATTTCCAGAAGATAACGTGATAATCCAAAGGTACTCCATCATCCCCCAATATATCGATCTGTTCTGCCGTTTCCCGGCCTCTCACCAACATATTGCGGGCTTCGTTCACGTCCCCGATCCAGTCAGACGAAATCTTTTCTTCGGCAAACCGGATAAATTCCGGATACTCCAAATATTTGGAATAGGATTCCAGGGTATCGATAGCGGGATAACGCTTGGAATCGGCCCGCGCCTGAGAAAGGGCGTAAAAACAACGGGCTACTTTTTTGGTAGATTCCGTTACCGGCTCCTTCAGGTTACCTCCGGCCGGCGATACCGTACCGATAAAGGTCACGGAACCGGTTTTTCCATTATTCAGATACACCATCCCGGCCCGGGAATAAAAATTGGAAATAATGGCCGACAAATCCATCGGAAAAGCATCCGGACCCGGTAATTCCTCCATCCGGTTGGACATTTCCCGCAAAGCCTGAGCCCAACGGGAGGTCGAGTCGGCCAACAACAACACTTTCATCCCCATGGTCCTGTAATATTCCCCGATCGTCATCGCCGTGTAAACAGAAGCTTCACGGGCAGCCACCGGCATATTGGAAGTATTGGCGATAATAGTCGTACGTTCATACAACGAACGCCCCGAACGGGGGTCCTGCAACTTCGGAAACTCGGTAAATATTTCCACCACCTCGTTTGCCCGTTCGCCACAGGCGGCCATAATAATGACATCCGCATCTGCAAACCGGGCCAAAGCATGCTGTAAAACGGTTTTCCCCGTACCGAAGGGTCCGGGAATAAAGCCCGTCCCCCCTTCCAGCATCGGATTCATCGTATCGATGACCCGGACGCCGGTTTCCATCTGCCGGAAAGGACGGGGTTTGTCCACATAAGCCCGGAGGGCTACTTTTACCGGCCATTTTTGTACCATAGTTACGGGAAATTTTTCCCCTTTCTGGTCGCGGAGCACCGCAATCGTATCTTTCAATGTATATTCTCCCTCCGGAGCTACGGAAACCACCGTATACTCGCCCGAAAGCTTGAAAGGAACCATAATCTTATGATCCAGCCAGTTTTCTTTTACATTACCCAGCCAATCGGCCGCCCGGACCCGGTCGCCCGCTTTAGCCAAAGGAGTAAAACTCCACAGCTTATCCTCTTCCAAAGGCGGGGTATACTCCCCCCTTTTCAAAAAGGTTCCTGTCATTTTATCGAGATCGTTCTGTAAACCATCGAAATTTTTCGATAACAATCCCGGTCCCAGACTCACCTCCAGCATATGGTTTTCGAATTCCACGCCCGTACCCGGTTTCAAACCGCGGGTACTCTCGAAAACCTGTACGTAAGCGATATCTCCGACCACCTTGATCACTTCCGCCATTAACCGTTCTTTTCCCAACAATATAAAACAGATTTCATTCTGGGAAACGGGACCTTCTACCTTTACCAATACCAGGTTAGAGATTATACTGTGAACTTTTCCTTGTGTTTTATTCATCTCTGTTCGATTTTTGATCTCATGTACGACCTTTCCGTATAAGGAGCGTCATTCTATTATCGTGAATTACTATTTAAACTGTTCTTCAAATTCGAAACTTTTCCGGAATTTTTCGACAAGTTCCATAAATACTTTCCGGCCGGATTCCGAATTCATTTTACTCCACCTTTCCACAATCATTAATTTCAACATATAACTGATCACTTTCTCTATGGAAAAATATTCGAAAATCACCGCTTCATCTAAAAAATTCCAGATCAACAAATCCAACCCTCTTTCCCGTTCGACGAGATGATCATTCTCCATCAGAGAAATAACCTTCTCCACATAGGGATAATCCATGGACAGCCCGAAATCCTTGGCATTCGAATTCCGTAAAGCCGTAGCGAATTCATTATCTCCGATGACTTCTTTCGCTACTTCCAAACCGTACTTGCGGCTATTCAAGGCCGTTACCAGGTTTTTCAGATTCATGGAAAATTCGGCATACGCTCTGACCAAAGAGTTCTCCGACTTCATCATGTACTCGTAATACATCCAGCTTAACACATTTTCCGGCGTCAACTCATACTTAAGGCGTTCCTCTTTAAAATCCGTGATAAATTCCCGGAGATAGGCAGGCAATTCCGGGCCCGGTTCCTGTACCTCTTCCTCCAGCATTTTCTCCGGATAAACCGTTTTCAAAGCCGGATCCGGTCCTAATTTGCCCAGCAAACGCAGCACCTGCGCATTATCATTGGGAAGAAAAAATAAATCCAATAGTTTTTCATCCTTACCGCTGATATAATCTTTCAGCTGTATTCTGAACTCCGCCACCGTCAACGACAATTTCCGGTCGTCCCAAGCCAGTTCCGGTAACCCGGCAATAAAAGCGATATAATCCATTCAGCTCGATTTTAATCTCATATATACCTTAAACCATTCTCCCGCCAGCTTATACCTCAAAATTATACATCCGGAATTTTCAATTCTCATACAACAATTTCTTCGTGAAACTCCGCATATACTGATTAAAAAATGCCTCGAACAACTCCTCTGAAAAAGCAATCTGATACCCCCCGTCTTTGGGCTGAACGATAAAGGCTCCGCCGGTAGTTCCCACTTTAATTTCCAATCCCCGGTCCAGCAATTCCTTATATTTGGCGGCTACATATTTTTCAAAACGTTCTTTTTCCTCCTCCGACAGTATGACCTCCAGATTTAAATTTCCCGAAGCGACATCCCATTTCTTCACAATCGTTACCAGCATTTCTCTTACGAAATCCGCATCCTTAAAACCTGCCCGAGCTATTTCTGTAGCGACTTCACCGGAAATCAAACCGCTAATGGACTGTTTTAAAGCGGTGATAGCCTGGCGGGCACTCAACGTCATTTCCGACTCCGCTTTTTTCTTCAGATGATCCGAGTCCGTCAAAGCCGCCGCCCGGATATCCTTTGCTTCGGCTTCAGCAGCCGCTACCAGTGCGGCCGCCTCTTCTCTCGCCTTAGCGATAATCCTTTCTGCTTCCTGATTCGCCTTATTTACTCCCTCCTCATACAATTTTTTGGTTAAGAGATCTAATTTGTTTTCCATATCGTCTTCTAATTTTGAGTATTCCTGCCTTTCGATTTCAAACCTTCCCCCGGAAGAATATATTTACTTCCTATACAACCCTCGTGCCAATCCTTCCGGTTTCAAGCCTCCAAATTAGTACTTTTGTGTTTAATAACAAATAAATGGACCGGATTAAAACGATTTAAACCGACAATTACCACTTTTTCTTCCTTTTTATCGCTCCTTTTACGCAAGGAATTGCTTTTTGTTTTAGCCGATTAATTTCCTTTAATTTGCATTCGAATATTTAACGACTGTTTCCATGCTCGACCACAAGTATAAAGTATTTTACCGGCTGGCCAAAAACCCCAACACCACCCGCGTAGCTGAAGAATTATATCTATCCCAACCGGCTATTTCAAAAAACATACGGG
>CAJMSX010000055.1 GCA_905216195.1 uncultured bacterium | reverse complement strand
ATCCGTCAGCGAAATGTAATCGCTTTTTAACTCCGAAATAACGGTTATTACCCATATTTCCCGCACCAGCCAGTCCCGGAGAAGAGGTCCGGAGCAGCAAACCAAACAAGAAGAATCGGGGAAGTCTCCAAAAATAGCCCCAAAGACACATCCCCCTGGTTTATTTCAGCAAGCTGTAAACATTCACATCCACATACTCGCCTGTCACCATCTGTTCGCCGGCCCGCTCCACGCCTTCGTGCTGAAAACCTAAACGACGGGGGATAGCATTACTGAGCTCGTTACCTACGGCACAGCGTATCTGTATACGGTGCATGTCCCGGTGTAGCACAGCCCAGTCACACAAATAGCGTACACAACGCGTCATAATCCCCTGCCTTTGGTATTCCGGAAGCAGCCAATAGCCGATTTCCGTCCGGTGATTGGCCGGGTCGGTCGTCACAAAACCAATCACGCCGCAGAATACGCCGCCTTTTTCTATTATAAAAAACAAATTCCGTTCTTCATAAGGTACAACCAGCAATTTCTTCAAATAAGCTTCTTCATCAGCCATCGATTTCAATCCCGCCACAAACGGTAACCAGGTCTGCAAATACTCCCGGTGACTGTCGATCGTCTGCCAGATAAGCCCGGCATCTGCCAAAGCAGCTTCCCGCAGCGTAATCTCCTCCTCCACACGAAGAATACCCGCACCCGTTTCCTTCTTTACATACAGCCCGGAGCTCTCCGGCCCGTTGATCCGCTCCCGGATTTTCCCCCAGGCATGCGTATCGAACAGGCAACTGTCGTGCATCGTTTCATACATCACCGCAAAGCGCGACATCGGAACAGTAAAACTCAGCAAGCCCGGTTCAAACCACGGACGCACCGACGGGTCAAGAAATCCGATAAACGTGCGGTTGCCCCCTCTCCGGTTTTCCAATACGGCCTGCGTCACCACCGTACAGCAACCCGAACCGAAAGCCGTCACCACCGCATCCGCAGCATTCGTATCAAAATAAGCCCAGGTGGCCAGTCCTGACAACACATCCGGCGTTGCCAGAAACAAAATTCCTTCCAAACCTTCAAAACTTTCCAAACGGTCGAGCCGGGCGAAATGCAGCCATTTCCCCTCCGCCTCCGGTACGCCTAACTCACGGACATATTCCTTCACCAACGCCGGTGTTTTCTTATACCTCTCTTTCAGCGATACAAATTCCGGCACAAACGGCGGCATTTCCGTAAACCCGGTATAAAACTTTCCCCCACCGCAGCCGATGTTTTCCGCATTCAGGCTGATGACGTTTCCTTCCCTTACCGATTGCATCCCCTTGAAAAAACACCCGCCGATCTTATCCGTATGTCCGGTTTCTTCATCGGAATACCAGAAAGCAATAGGCATTTCTGCCGCTTCTCCGAAAGCCTCCCGGTAATCTTGTATAAATTTTCTGATTTCCATATCCTTTACATTTTTAAAGCCTTTTTAGGGCAAGTGTTTATACACGAGGAGCATAAAATACAGTCCGTACCGTTTTTCCGGCTACGGGCATTATCCGTCATATCCACATCCATCGGGCACACCTTCAGACATTTCCCGCAACGGACACATTTCTCCGTATCGCATTTCACCCGAAGCAGAGCATAATAAGCGGCCGGTTTCATAAACACGGCAACCGGACAGATGTATTTACAAAACGCCCGGTTATCTTTCAAGCGATACGCCAATACCACTCCAACTGCATAATACACTACATTCCCCACTACAAAACTCCAGAACATTACCGCTTTCAGACTTCCCCCCTTTAACCAGAACAAGGCAACGACAAAGAGCAGAGAAAGCCCGAAAAGCAGGTAGCGGAGCCTTCCCAAACGCGGCCGCCGGGGATATTCCGGCACTTTATAGGGCAGCAAATCGAGCAGCATCGGTGTCCAGCAGGCATATCCGCACCATCCCCGTCCGAACAAAAAAGGCCCGGCTATCTTGGCCACCACATAATGAATCGTAGCCGCCTGAAACACACCCAGGAACAAATAATACCAGAAACCTTCCAGCATCATATTTTCCTGCTGCATCAGCCCTAAATATACCAGCATATAAAGCCCCACGCCCAATTGCACAAACAAACGGGCATACTTCCAGCGGCGGATATATAACACAAAACCTGCAGCAATAAAACTGCCGATATACGTGAAATTGAACCAATAAAACACCTTCCCCGACCATCCCCACAGCGTCAGGGCAATCGCCTCAAAACCGATCCAAAACAACAACGGCAATTTATATTTCTTCACCCATCTCATTCTTTTGCATTTAAAATCAGATACCCTCTTATCTCAACGCTTTCCTTAACAAAAATACAGCCCATACATCCGCTACCTGAGACACATCGGTTACCTTCACCGACATCGCCTTCAATCTTCCTTTCGCCTCTGTTTCGAGAAAATCCTTTTTGACGGTTTCCGGCAGATCCGCATCCGCTATGGCCTGCAAGTGTTTTTCCGTAAAAATAAAAAGTTACTCTGAAAAACATTTGCCGCAATGCAATTCACAGGGCGCCAGTCTTTTCTTTATATCTTCATGCGTTGCCACAACTTCCGATTCCGACTAATTTTTCCGGTCTGAACAGAATTTACCTGAAAAATAAAACTATATTTGAATCTCAAATATACCATTTTTCACCTGTTACACTTCATACTGATAACCTAAAAGTTATGAACATAGAAGATTTTCGTACTTACTGTTTGTCCTTCAAAGGTGTCGACGAAGAAATGCCCTTCGGGAAAGCCCCCACCGAATACGACAAAAATCTGCTTCTATTTTCAGTGCTGGGCAAATGGTTCTGCTTCGTAAACATAGAAATATTCGACTTTTGCACCCTCAAATGTACTCCTGAACAGTCAAAAGAGTTGCAGGAGAAATACGAAGGCATAAAACCCGGCTATCACATGAACAAAAAGCACTGGATCAGTGTCCGTTTCAACGAAGATGTGCCGGAATCCGTCATTAAACAATTAGTCCGGCAATCTTACGAACTCATAGTGAATTCCTTCACTAAAAAACAAAAAGCCACTTTAGACCAGCTATAAAACCGGAACAAAATATGCGTGAAATGCTGCTGTATTACAACTTCGTTCAATTATCCGGCCGATCTGGCTTTTTCTTTTGTGCCCGGACAAAAGTATAGGTGAGAATAAAAACATTCACCAATAACAACACCCCTATACACATTACCACCCAGTCAGGCAAAGGCTTTACATACCAGTTCACCACCATTACTCCCAATAAAACCACCATAACCAACTCACTGATAATCCATCCTTGTTTAGCTTTCATATTCTTTCATTTTAAATGTATCATCTGATTTTTCCCACAGCCCACCTGCTCTTGAGCTATTTTATAAGGCTTACACAGCGTCTCTATAGACTATCACTAGCTGAGCGGAACATCATTCAAAGGTGCCTTCTCGTCGGTAACTTCCAGTTGAAAAATGACAGGACGCAAACCGTCCTTACAACTGCAGATAGCTATACCGGGCTTGCGAATCAACACCTGTCTTTCCTTCATCATCGGGCAAGCCGTTAACCCTTCCACACCATATTCTGCCGCCAACCCCTTATCCAGCGTAGTTTTTAATACCTAATTCAATTAAAATCAATCCGGGCGGTACTGATAGTCCCTGCCGTAATCTGGTTTCAATTTTACCTAATTCAATTAAAATATTCCATCGGTTTTACGATGGTCCCGGCGGCATACAGTTTCAATTTTACCTAATTCAATTAAAATTAATGCAAAAACTCAAGCTATAAGTGCCGCCTCTGCGTTTCAATTTTACCTAATTCAATTAAAATTTCCCTGGAAGAATACGAACAAAACGGTTTCTACATGTTTCAATTTTACCTAATTCAATTAAAATCCGTCAAAAACCGCCCAAAAATTTCCTGAAGATAAATGACTTACATTTTTTAAACTTCCTACTTCTGCCTAAACTTGCAGTCGACCTCCAATTCATCGATTTTACCCGAAAGTCGACGGCGACATATAAATCGATGATTACCAGTATGTCAAAGACCTTCTTCCACCAATTGTATATCAAATTTTCTCTTCTTTTGCCCATCTTTCAGACAGGTCGACGCTATTGCCTGCTTATTTATCTTAAAAATACAGCATACACAAAAGCATTACCCCCATTATTCCGCCGTTCCATACTTCCCGTCGATCATCTCCATGGTAGCGGCCAGCTTTTCATCCACCTCCCGGAAATAACCATCCGTATCCTCAAAACAACCGAGCATAAAATAAAAGATGTTCTGAAATTCGGTATAACTCAGATTGGAAATCCACAATTCCCGCATACTGTTCTCCTTCCCGGCAGTGCTATATCCATTTCCAGTCCGCTCTTTCACGGCTGCGCCATGCTCTTCCATTCTCTTTATCTTCTCCGTCATAAAAAAATCCATCGTCCGGGCTACCAACTCCAGTTCCGCATAAGCCCTGATCAGCTGCAAGGCATGTTCCTTATCCCTCATTTGCTGAAAAAGTGAGGAAGTCTTCAATAACTCCAGCGCGTGATTCGTATAAAGAAAATCCTCGGTCTGAAAAGGTATATTTACATACTTCTGCAAAGTATCATCCGGAATCCCTTCCAGATTCTTCCCCGCCGACAACATCATCCTTCCTACATATTGATTCATTTTAACCCAATCGGCAATCTTACGCACATTCTCCCGGTTCAATCTCAGTTCCTCCCTCACCAACTGCATCGCCTTCTTCAATTCCCGCGACTTCGAATACTCACTGAGGGCATCACTGGCCATAAACGTCACCACTATACCCAGAATCACAATCGACAGCTGCCGGAAATAATCGCCCAGCCGCCATTCGGAAAAACGCTTTATTTTCATAATTTATATCAATTATACCTTCCTTCATTCTACGCTCACCGCTGCCGCCGTAAATATAATCATTTTGCAACAAAAAACACGGGAACATGTCCTTTAGGCTATTCAAATCTGGGGATAATTTGTCCCCAGGAACAAACCCAATTCAGAATCTAGTATTTGCATGCGGGCTTGCCCGGTGTCCACAGAATTTTATTCGGGGGAGCCTAATACCCCGACCGACGTTTGTCGGCGGAAAAACTGCCAGTCAATCTGCAAGCAGAGGTAAAGAAGTTGTAAGATGCAGGACGAATAGCGTAGTGGTAACTTGATAGACGTAATCACTTTCACGATACCGAAACGCTTGCCTGATGCATATACATTGGATTAAGCCGATAAGAGGGAATGTAAGAAGCCCGTTATCGAGGGGCGGAAAGCGGACTTTGAAGAAAAATCAAGGCTTGAAACAGACTGATTAGTAATAATGTTGTTAGTAATAGATATATTACTTATCTTTGTTCTCAGAATAATATTTGAAAATTATGGAGAATAAACCTTTTATATTCGGTGTTGCAACATCGGGCGATAATTTCACCGACCGGGAGAAAGAGACCTCCCGACTGGTATTGAATTTCCAGCATGGAGTGAATACGGTACTGATCTCGCCTCGCCGCTGGGGTAAAACATCTTTGGTGCAGAAAGCGTGTCGCTTGGCGCAGTCCGACAAATTGAAAGTCATCTATATCGATATTTTTTCTTGCCGTAGCGACAGGGATTTCTATGACGCATTTGCGTCCGCTATTCTCAAACAAACCTCTTCAAAGTTGGATGAATGGTTGGAGCATGCCAAATTATTTCTTTCGCGTATCAGCCCTAAAATATCGATGGGTACCGATCCTATGACGGACTTCTCCATATCGCTTGAAATGAATCCCAAGAGCAACGAGATCGATGAAATTCTGCAACTCCCTGAAAAGATAGCGCAGAAGAAAGGTTATAATATCGTTGTTTGCATTGACGAGTTCCAACAGATTGCCGAATTCAAAGATTCCCAGACATTCCAAAAGCGGCTGCGTTCGATTTGGCAATTGCAAAAATCGGTGTCTTACTGCTTATTCGGCAGTAAAAAACACTTGATGAACGAACTCTTTGAAAAAAGGAGTCTTCCGTTTTATAAGTTCGGAGACGCAATTTATCTGTCTAAAATCGGGACACGGGATTGGATAGACTATATATGTGGACGTTTCGAGGCTACGGGGAAACAGATTTCAAAAGAGCTGGCCGAAAAAATCTGTCAGAGAGTGGATAATCACTCTTCGTATGTGCAGCAGTTGGCATGGTTGGTATGGATTCATACGGATAAAGTTGCCACAGAACAAGATTTCGAGGAGGCATACCAAGATATCATCGATCAGAATACTCCGCTATTCGAGAAGCAGACCGAAAGCCTTACGACTTATCAGATGAATTTTTTGCGGGCCATCCTTGATGGGGTGCATAGCGAATTTACCAGGCAAGAAGTTTTGCAGACATATCAACTCGGTTCGTCGGCCAATGTCAGCATCGTAAAGCGGGCATTGGTAAAGAAAGAACTTATAGAAATTGAAAAACGTCAAGCCATTATTCCCGATCCTGTGATGAAGGTGTGGTTAAAACGTGAATTAGGTGTATAATATAAGTTGAATTTCTTTGAAACCCAATAATCCTAAAAGAGAAAAATCTGTAAGGTAAAATAAGACGGGTTAGGCTGCAACAAGACTGGCTTCACTGTGATTATATAAGTCATGTACCCAATTTCTGCTTGGCATGTTGCTATACTTTTGCGAAGCAGGTCCAAAGAACATCTAAAGCGATTTGAGGCGTTTTTATCTCTCAATAATAGAATCAATTTCACTCGATTGAAGTCCGGAATGAACCCTGTAAGTCGCGTAAAACTCAGTCTGCCTTTCCTCTCTTCCTCTGCAAACATTGAGGTCGAGTATCAACTACGCAAGCCGTAAAACAGGCCGCTTATCTCCACTTGCTTCTTTGATTTTTCCAGTTCCTGCCGTCGCCGTTCGCAGATTTCGTGGTATTCTCCGATGCAGTTTTTATATCACCGGGAAGTTAATCATCACTCTTTATGAATCCGATTTTCGAGCGTCGTTTCTTTTCCTGTTCCTTATGTTTTACCTGCAATGCGGCAAGTGTCTGATTAATCAGTTCGAGCTGCATCCGGGTATCTTCGTTGATGTCGTTTTGGTCAGTGAAGACTTCTTCCATGTATTCTTTCAATTCTTTTACTTCCTTTTGAAGCAAGTAAATTTTATCCATCGGGGAATTGGCTGTCAGTTGACGGACGGCTATGAAAGCACGCATGATACCGATATTTATTTCTATTGCCACTTCGCTGTTGAGGACAGATGAAAGCATCGCCACGCCTTGTTCAGTGAAAGCGAAAGGCATATAACGTGTTCCACCCCTTTGGTTTGAGGTAACAATTTGTGACCTCAAAAGTCCAAATTCCTCTTTCGTCAGTTCAAACATAAAATCCGGGGGAAAACGCTTCAGATTACGTTTAACGGCTTGTTTCAACGCTTTTGTTGTAGTACCATACATTTCCGCCAGGTGAAAATCGAGCATCACCCTTTGCCCGCGGATTTCATAGATTTTGCTCCGGATAATTTGCAATTGGTCCGTGTCTTTCATGATAATGTTCATTTATTCCGTTTTCCCTTGCTTTTTTGATTTTTCCAGTTCCTGCCGCCGCTGTTCGGGGATTTCGTGGTATTCTCCGATGCAGTTTTTACATCACCGGGAAATTAATCATCACCCTTTATGAATCCGATTCTTGGGCGTGGTTTCTTTTCCTGTTCCCTATTTTTCACTTGCAATTCGGCAAGGGTCTGATTAATCAGTTCGAGCTGCATCCGGGTATCTTCGTTAATGTCGTTTTGGTCAGTGAAGACTTCTTCCATGTATTCTTTCAGTTCTTTTACTTCCTTTTGAAGCAAGGAAATTTTATCAATCGGAGAATTCACGATCAGTTGGCGGACAGCCACAAAAGCACGCATGATGTTGATGTTTACCTGAATAGCTATGTCCGAGTTCAATATACCGGAAAGCATAGCCAAACCCTGTTCGGTGAAAGCATAGGGTAAATATTTTGTGTATTTCCCTCTGCCTGTCTCTAAGATTCCAAATTGGAATCTTAGAGACTCCCATTCTCCGGTTGTCAGTTGAAACATAAAGTCAGGGGGAAATCTTTTGATATTCCGCTTTACTGCTTTGTTCAGGTTTCCGGTTGTCACCTGATACAATTCTGCCAAATCCCTATCCAGCATAACTTTACGACCACGGATCTGATATATCTTGCTCTGAATTACTTGTAATTGGTCCATACCTTACGATTGTAGGATTAGGATATAAAGTTAAAAATAATTGATGATTTTTTGAAAAGATGTTTTGATTTGTTTCCGGAAGTACACAAGGACGGGGAATGTGTACGTTATTTTTCTTGTTTCTTTGATTTTTCCAGTTTTTGCCGCCGCTGTTCACGGATTTCGTGGTATTCTTCGATACAGTTTTCCTCAACGTATCTTGGGGGATAAAAGTCGGAAATGCTGCAATCCAGAATTTTAGCAAGTTCATTGAGATGGTTGGAATTGTATTTATAGCCGAGAGTATAGGCTTCTGTTTTACGAACAAAATCATTAACAAGACCTAATTCTAATGATAATCGGTGTGGGTTAATATTCATTTTGAGTCTTCTTTTCTTTACAGCCTCACTAATATATTGCTCATTTGTTCACTTGATTCTTCCGCACATAGAAAAGAATCCTGAATGTACTTTTGCTCATATTACCTCCTTGTTTAGTCCCTTTTGAATCCTTGCAGCAAAGGAACGGTTAATAATTAGGTTATGAGCAGACACTCTTTTGACAACAAGCGACAGATCAAAGACTTATCCCGGAAATCGTTACTAAATTCATCGTGCCGTTTTCAGTAACGATTTAGTAACGAAACTCTGTCCGAACGGGGCTTTTTCGTGTCTTTCGGATGTCCGAGAAAAGAAAGAAAAAATCCCGCAAAACCTTGATTTTACGGGATTTGTCATATTTTGACTGCCAATTGTCTTTGGCGTTAAGCAGAGAGAGGGAGATTACTCGGACCCTGGTCCTCGTGAACCTGTTACGAACCCCGGCCATCCCTTCGGTTCGAATCCCAGTCCATGTAAATAAAAAAAGAGCTAACTTTTTCAGTTTAGCTCTTTGATTTTGCGGAGAGAGGGGGATTCGAACCCCCGGTACCCTAATCGGATACGACAGTTTAGCAAACTGTTGGTTTCAGCCACTCACCCATCTCTCCAGTATGCTGAAATTTCTGCTCTATCGCGGTCACAAAAGTAGTGCTTTATCTTGAACCTACAAACTTTTCCAACAGTTTTTTTACTTCCGGAAACCTCAGAGGGTCATTTACCAGGTCCATGCGGCATTTTCCGCATCTTTTCGATCAGTTGCTTATGGAATTTATGCTCCACCCAATCCAGTTTACTCACTTTCTGAGCCGGGATCACTTTCATCAATTTTTCATAATATTCCTTTTTTATTTCCAAAGTCAACCGCTCATTGGCCAATATCTTATGAACTACCTCCCGGGCCTGTTTTTCGGATAATTTTTCGGAATTTCCCGACTGCCGGATCAATTTTCGGGTCTCACAATCCGTTTGCCGGATCTTTTTAAACATTTCATTATACAACGGCCAGAAAACGGCTGCTTCTTCCGGAGTCAGGTCCAGCGCCTGCGTAAAAAAAGCGACTTTCTGGGCGTCAAATTCCTTCCGCTTTTCCTCGCTCAACCTCCCTTGCTGCCCCCATGCGACCAGATTTGCAAACAGAAATACTACGATAATACCGAATTTCATTTTTTTCATTTTTTAATAAAGCTCTGCGTAAATCAACTCATAATCACTTACTTCAGTCGACAAGTATTCTAAAATTTCGTCACTGGAAGGATTAAAATTACTATCTAACTGAACCTCATCAGCCGCAACGTTTTCCTGGGCGACGACCGTTTCTCCGTTTTCCCTTTTCAACATTTTACGCTCGTCGATAAAATGAGGCAAAATGACCTGCACGACGAAAAGAGCTATCAGGAAAATAGCGGCTAATCCCACATAAGGGCGGATCAGTACCATAAAACGAACCTTTTGCGGTTTTTCCGTTTTCTTTACCCGATCCATTACCTGATCCGTCAACTGCTCGAAATATCCGGGGGGTACAGAAAACGGATTCTTTTTATTGTATCTTTCATCCATATCATCCATAACCTTCAAAATTTATTTCTTTAAAATTTACTGTCCACAATTCGCATACATTCTTCTATCTTTTTTACGGCATGGTGATAGGTGGCTTTTAAGGTCCCCACCGCCACCTCCAAAATCTCCGCCATGTCGTCATAGGTCATATCGTCAAAATACTTCATGTTGAAGATCAGACGTTGCCGTTCGGACAACTGAAGAATAGCTTTTTGTAATTCCTGCTGTATCTTATCCCCGCTAAAATACACGTCGCTCTCGAGGGTATTTTCCAACGCTGCCGTAATCTCGTCGGCATTACCGAACACCTTCCGCCTTTTCTCGTTCAGAAAATTAATCGCCTCATTCGTAGCGATCCGATACATCCAGGTGAACAGACGCGATTCATAACGAAACTCTTTCAACCCCTGCCAGATTTTTACAAAGGTATTCTGCAAAATATCGTCCGTATCCTCATGGTTCAACACCATCTTCCGGATGTGCCAATATAACCTTTCTTTGTATTGATCCACCAATCGCCGGAAAGCTTCCTCCTCCCGGTGTTTCGTGTGAAACAATTCTATTATTTCTTTATCCTCTAAGTTTCTCATGCAGGATATGATTTACAGCATCTATTACTAAGACAATCCCCAACCGAAAAGGTTTATTATTCCAAAAATTTCTTAGGATTCAAATCCCGGAATGTTTTTTTTCCATACACCCAGGCGGCCACGACAATACTCCCTTTATACATACAGGAATTTCCCTTCTTTCCCCCTCCGCTTTTATACTTTTTTTTCATCTTCCGGTAAGACCGGTAGGCGGAGACCAGAGAACCCGCATGGTTCCACCGGCCTTTCAATACGAACATCACCCAGGCGCCCCCGTCCAGCAAGCGACGTATAAAAAGGATTTTCCACCGGTCGCCCGCACTCTGGTTTTTATACATCATCACCCAGTTATTCCGGTAATTGAGGAATAACTTTTTAGGGTGATCCATCGGTAAGGAGCCTCCTCCCAGGTGGTAAACAACGGAAGCCGGATTCACCTTTAAAGCGTACCCCCGATTGCGGAGCCTCCAGCACAAATCGATCTCTTCCATATGAGCGAAGAAATTTTCATCCAATCCTCCGCATTGCAGATATACGTCCCGGCGAATGCAAAAAGCCGCACCGCTACACCAGAAAACTTCCCGGATCGTATCGTACTGTCCCTCGTCCGTTTCCGTATGGTCCAGGATGCGTCCCCGGCAGAAAGGGAAACCGTAACGGTCGATGTACCCGCCGCAGGCTCCCGCATATTCGAACCGCTCTTTTTCCTTCCAGGACTTAATCTTCGGTTGTACAGCGGCGGTTGCAGGTTCCCGGTCCAATAAAGCGACCAAAGGTTCCAGCCACTGCTCCCCAACCTCCACATCGCTGTTGAGTAACACGACGATCTCCGCTTCTATTTGAGCAATCGCCCGGTTATATCCTCCGGCAAAACCGTAATTTTCTTCCAAAATCAGAACCTCCGCTTCAGGGAACTCCCGCTTCAATACCTCCAGCGAATCATCGGTAGAATGATTGTCGGCTACAATCACCCTACCCAATTCAGGAGAAGTATTCCGAAGTACCGAAGGCAAAAATTGCCTCAATAACTTCTCTCCGTTCCAATTCAATATAACCACCGCAACCCGTTTCATTTTTCTTCGTTCAGTTTTCACTATTTTTTCTTGTATGTTTCCACCTGCGGTGAGACCATAACCAATATTCCGGAGCTTCCCGGATTTGCTGTTCCAGCAAACGGGTATGCATTTCCGTCAATTCTCCGGGAGCCAACACAGAGGGATCGGGACAAAGATCCACAAATTCCACCTCGTAATGCCCCCGGCTGATTTTCCGCATATACAAAGAGATCACCGGAAGGTTAAATTTCCGGGCGATCCGTTCCGTACCCAAAAATACCGGTGTATCCTGATTTAAA
This sequence comes from uncultured bacterium, assembly GCA_905216195.1. Lineage (GTDB taxonomy): Bacteria > Bacteroidota > Bacteroidia > Bacteroidales > Marinifilaceae > Culturomica. The sequence goes on along the minus strand of CAJMSX010000055.1, from coordinate 10,115 downwards.
AAATTCATCCAGAAATGCAGATTATGGACGTTGGGGGTCTGGTCGGCAATAAAACCAGCCAAAAACAAACGTCCTTCCTGACGGTTTTTGACGATCCGGCGCAAAATTTCGTTCCGGGGAATGGGTTGGGCACCGAAACGGGACCGGATCCGAAACATCATTTTATCCAAGACTTTATCGTGCATCGGCTTGTATAAAGTGAGAAAATCAACCGGGCGGTCCACCCATAAGGCGTAAGAAGCCATCCATTCCCAATTCCCGTAATGCCCCAATACCCCGATTACACTCTTCCCCGCATCGTAATATTTTTGCAATATATCCGTACGTTTGAAAATACACCGGCGCCGGATAGACCGGGGCGACATATGCCAGGGCTTGTATAATTCTACAAAAATATCACACAAATTGCGGTAAAATTTCTTTTCGATCCGGACGATTTCCGGCAAAGACTTCCCAGGAAAGGCATTTTTTAAATTAGTACGAACCACTGCACGACGGTAACGCACAACATAATATAAAAGATAATAAGAAATATCCGAAATAAGGTATAATATTCTCAAAGGCAGGAAACTAACCGACCAGATAAAAGCATATAAGAGGTATGAAAACATAGCATTCGTTTAGAATTCAAAGATAAATGCTTTAATCGTAAATTTAAAATTCTGTATTGTAAATCGCCATTTATTTGTCTTTTTCAGATAAATAAATTATTTTCGTGAGCTAATACAGTACTGAAAAATTAACGGCAGACAAACTATGGAGCAAGACAAAAATTTACTGAACGAAGAAGTTGAAAGGACTCCTGAGATCTCAGAAAATGAATCGGAAATTACGAAACCGGAAGAAGAAACCTTTTCCTCGGAAGAAAAGGAAACGCACCAGGCTTTACCGGACGTAGATTTCAAAAATTTAAATACGGAAGAAATCATCGCGCAAACCCGGAAGTTAACGGAAGAATTCCCGGCAAACCAGGTGAAAGACCTCATCGAAAGTTTACCGGAGATTTTCGAAACCCGGTATACGGAAGAATATGAAAAAGCTTTAGCCGAGTATACTGCCGATGGAAATCCGGCTGAAGATTTTGTTTTCTCCGGTCCGCCTAAAGAACAATTTTACAATTTATACAAAGCTTTCCGGGAAAAAAGAATAGCAGCGGCCAAACAGACCGAAGCGGAAAGAGAAAAAAACCTGCAAATCAAGCTCCAACTGATCGAAGAACTGAAAGAACTGGTGCAAAAGGAAGAAACCATGACCAAAACTTTCCAGGAATTCAAAGATATTCAGGAGCGCTGGCGTAGCACGGGATTGGTTCCCCAGGCCCAGTTGAACGATTTGCTGGAAAATTACCACCACCATGTTGAAAATTTTTACAACTATATTAAAATCAACAAAGAGCTGCGGGATCTGGATTTAAAACGGAACCTGGACGCCAAAACCCAATTGTGCGAAGAAGCTGAAAAACTCACCGAGGATACGAACACCAGCGGGGCATTTAAGCAATTGCAACTGTTGCATGCCCGGTGGAAAGAAATCGGTCCCATCCCTAAAGAACAAAAAGACGCGCTCTGGGAAAGATTTAAAGCAGCCTCTTCCCGCATCAACGACAGCTACCACCGCTTCTTCGAAAACCTGAGAAAAGAGCAGGAAGAAAACCTGAAGGTAAAAGAAGAAATCTGTGAAAAGACCATCGCTCTGGCGGAAGGAACTTACAACAGTCTCAAGGAATGGAACGAAGTTGCCAAAAAAATGACGGATATTCAGGACGAATGGCGGCAATCGGGAACCGTTCCCCAAAAAGAAAGAAACCGCATTTATAAAAAATACCGCACGGCCTGCGATACCTTTTACAACCGGAAGAGAGAGTATTACAAACAGATGGAAGAAGAGCAAAAGAAAAACCTGGAGCTCAAAATCCACTTGTGTGAAAAAGCCGAGGCCCTGCAAGACAGCACCGACTGGAAAACCACTACCGATAAGTTTATCGCTCTCCAGAAAGAATGGAAAAAAATCGGTCCGGCTCCCAAAAAATACTCCAACAAGGTATGGTTCCGGTTCAGAGGAGCATGCGATATCTTCTTTAACAACAAGAACGCTCATTTTAAATCCAAGGATTCGGAACAGGAAAAGAACCTGGAATTGAAAAAAGCGCTGCTGGAAGAAGTTCGGAACTTTACCCTTTCCGAAGACAATGAGGAGAACATCCGGCAATTGAAAGAATTCCAGAGCCGCTGGTCCGCTATCGGCTACGTACCGATCAAAGAAAAAGACGCGCTTCAGGAAGAGTTCCGAAAAGCGATAGACGCTCATTTCGACAAACTGAGCCTGGACGAATTCGATAAAAACCTGGAAAAATACAGGGCCAAGATCACCACTTTCGATGCAGGAGAGAATAAAGAATACAAAATCATCAACGAAAGGGAAAAACTGGTGGCGAAAATCCGGCAGCTCGAGACCGATATCCATACCTGGGAAAACAACATCGGTTTTATCGCTAAATCCAACAAATCGGAAGGTTTGATCCGGGAGTTGAATTCCAAAATTCAAAAAACCAAACAACGTCTGGCCCTGCTAGTTGAGAAACTCAAAGCCATCGACAGTATCATATAAAAAAAGGCGCTTTAAAGCGCTTTTTTTTTGCGTTCTCCCTTCTTATTTTTTACCTTTGCCACTTTGATTCAAACGACTAAAAATATTTATCGTGTCAACAAAATACGTATTCGTTACCGGAGGTGTGGCTTCTTCTTTAGGAAAAGGTATTATCGCATCATCCCTGGCAAAACTCCTTCAATCAAGAGGTTATAAAGTGGCTAACCAGAAATTGGACCCCTACATCAATATCGATCCGGGAACTCTGAATCCCTATGAACACGGAGAATGCTACGTAACGGATGACGGGGCCGAAACCGACCTCGACCTGGGCCATTATGAGAGATTTACAGGATGCCCTACCTCCCAGGCCAATAACATTACGACCGGGAGAATATACCAAAACGTTATCAATAAAGAGAGACGGGGAGATTATTTGGGAAAGACCGTTCAGATCGTGCCCCACATCACCGACGAAATCAAACGGAATATCAAATTACTGGGGTCGAAAGGAGAGTATGATGTGGTTATCACCGAAATAGGCGGAACCGTAGGAGATATCGAATCTTTACCTTTTCTCGAAGCCGTGCGTCAGCTCCGGTGGGAACTGGGCGAGAAATCCGTATTAATTCACCTTACCCTGGTTCCCTTCCTGTCCGCTTCCGGAGAACTCAAAACCAAACCGACACAGCATTCGGTAAAATCTTTATTGGAAATAGGGGTGCAACCCGATATTTTGGTCTTGCGCACCGAGCATAAACTGAATACGGACCTGAAACGGAAAGTGGCCCTTTTCTGCAATGTACAGCCCGAAGCGGTGATCGAGTCCATAGACGTTTCCACCATCTATGAAGTGCCCGTTAAAATGGAGGAAGAAAAATTAGACGAAATCGTATTGGAAAAACTGGGCCTCCCCCTGAACAGCGAACCGGACATGGATTCCTGGAAAAAATTCCTCTACAAATTGAAAAACTACAGTCAGGAAGTTCAGATCGGACTGGTAGGGAAATACGTGGAATTACACGACGCTTATAAATCCATCGCGGAAGCCTTCATACACGCAGGTGCCGTGAACGACTGTAAAGTAAACATACACTGGATCCATAGCGAAGGATTGAATGAAGCCAATGCAGACGCCATTTTGAAAGATTTACACGGCATATTGGTCGCGCCGGGATTCGGACACCGGGGAATCAACGGCAAATTGGTGGCGATCAACTATGCCCGTACCAACAACATTCCTTTTCTGGGGATCTGCCTGGGCATGCAAATGGCCGTCATCGAATTTGCACGCAACGTCCTCCAGCTGGAAGGGGCCAATTCTACGGAAATGGCCGCTAAAACCAAATATCCGGTCATCGACCTGATGGAAAATCAGAAAAATGTAACGGAAAAAGGAGGTACCATGCGGCTGGGAGCCTATACCTGCGAATTAAAAGAAGGTTCCAAAGCTTTCGAAGCCTACGGACAAAAAGTGGTGGAAGAAAGACACCGGCACCGGTACGAATTCAATAACGAATACAAAGAACTATTCGAAAAAGCGGGGATGGTCACCACAGGCATAAATCCGGAAACCGGTTTGACCGAGATCATCGAAATTCCGGCACACAAATGGTTTGTCGGCACACAATTCCATCCGGAATACAAAAGTACCGTAGTCAAACCCCATCCCCTTTTTGTGGCATTTATCAAAGCATGTGTATCCTAAATACATCATCATTAACCGTAAATTCTAAAGAACAATTATTATATGGATAAAAATACAATTGTCGGATTAGTCCTGATTTTTTTAATTCTGATCGGATTCTCTTACCTGACGCGTCCGAATAAAGAACAACTCCGGGAAATACAACAACGCGACTCCCTCATCCGGGTCGAAGCCGAACGAATGGCCGAAGCAGCCAAACAAGAAAAAAAGGACTTCCAACTGAGTCAACAGGAAGACTCCCTGCAAAATGCACCTAAAAATTCCGTTTTTGTACAGGACAGCCTGCAGGAAAAAATCATTACGCTCGAAAATAATAAAATCCGTTTACAAATCAGTACGCTCGGCGGCCGTATCGTGAATGTAGATTTAAAAGAATATCAAACCCACGATTCCTTGCCTCTGATTTTGTGGAAAGAAAATAAAAGCGCCTTCGGATTAAATTTCTATGCCGGAAACAAACAGGTCAATACCGAGAAATTGCTCTTTGTTCCCAGTACGACGGAGACGACCTTATCCGCCGGGAACGGAGAACAAACGCTCTCCCTGAAATTATTTTCCGGGGAGAATCAATACGTAGAGTTTGTGTATAAGCTGGCGCCCGACAGTTATATGGCCGATTTTAGCATCCGGACCCATAATATGAACGACGTTATCGCTTCCAATTCTTCTTTTCTCACTTTGTTTTGGGGGGTCGATATGCCGCAACTGGAAAAAAGTAAAGATTTCGAAAACCGGTATACCGGGATATATTACAATTTTCTGAGCAATGATGTCGAAAACCTGTCTCTCACCTCCGATGCAAAAGAAACATTGGCAACCAAAGTAAAATGGATTGCTTTCAAACAACAATTCTTTTCCTCGGTACTCATCGCCAAAGAATCGTTCAGCGATGTGATCGTTTCTTCGCAAATGAGTAAAGAAGCCGACTACCTGAAAAAAGCATACGCCGAAATTCCGTTACCTTATAACGGAAAAGAGAACGAAGTTTACGATATGCAATTTTTCTTCGGACCGAATTCTTATCCCATACTGAAAGAATACGGCGCCAATATCGAATTGCCCAAACTGGTCAATCTGGGTTGGAAATGGGTTGCCTGGTTCAACCGCTATGTAGTCATTCCCCTTTTCAATTTCCTGGAAAATCACGTAACCACCAATTACGGACTGATTATCCTGCTTCTTACACTGATCATCAAACTCGTATTATTCCCCCTGACTTATAAATCCTATCTGTCTCAGGCAAAAATGCGGGTGTTGAAACCGCAGATCGACGAAATCAACAAAAAATTCCCTAAGGATAAAGCCCTCGAACGTCAGAAAGCCACCATGGCCCTGTATAAAAAGGCCGGGGTGAATCCGATGGGAGGCTGTCTTCCCATGTTATTGCAAATGCCCATCCTGATCGCTCTTTTCTGGTTTTTCCCCGGTGCTATCGAACTCCGGCAGAAAAGCTTCCTCTGGGCGACGGACCTGGCTTCTTACGATTCCATAGCCACCTTGCCCTTCACCATACCTTTCTACGGAAACCACGTCAGTCTCTTCTGCTTGCTCATGACGGCCGTCAATATCATCTATATGGTCATGAACAACAAGAATCAACCGCAAAACGACCAGATGAAAGGTATGCAAACCATGATGTATTTCATGCCCATTATGTTCCTGTTCATTTTTAACAGCTATTCTTCCGGATTGAGCTATTATTACTTCATAGCCACCTTAATTACCATCCTGCAAACCTGGGTGATTCGCCGCTATGTCAACGACGACAAGCTTTTAAAACAAATCGAACTGGCCAAAACCAAACCGGTAAAGAAATCGAAATTCCAGGAAAGGCTGGAACAAATGCAAAAGATGCAGGAACAACGAATGAAAGACCAAAAACGCAAAAAATAAAAACGCTTTAAAATATACTTACGCTAAAGCGGAGAGACCTGGTAAAACCGTGGTTTCTCCGTTTTCTTTTTTCCCACACCGGAATTTTTTCTCAGAAATTTATAAAATAATTTGGTTTATAATATAAACTAGTCTATATTTGTCGTGAGAATTAACGGAGAATTTCTCCTAAACGAACAAAATCATGAAAACAACTGCTTCACCCCTGGAAACCATTACCCGGAAATGGTGGTTCTATCTGCTCGTCATTTGCGCCCAATTTATTTTATTTCCGGTAGCTACCCGCAACTTTTCCATAAACGATGCGGGTAGGATTATACAAACCACCCTGGGGAATGCCCTGATTTTCCGGTTAGCTTCTTTTTTCCCCTATATTCAGATATTGACGCTGCTCTGCCTCCTAGCTCTTTTTATACTAAAAGACAAATTTTCAAAACCTTTCTCAGCCTACGTAGCTTTCACTTATGTTTTGTTCGCCTTGGTGCAGAACACGGCCTGGACCGACACATACGGTCTGAGTTTGGTAACCGTCAACATCCTGATGTTTTCCGGAATTGCTTTCGTTTGGTTCAGGGAAGCGCTCCATCCCCGGACCGTTTATACTTTTCGCAACTTCAACTGGAAAACGGTTTGGATGATCCCTCTGGCCTTATTGGCTTTTTGGACGCCCCTCGACCTGCATACCTTACACTTCGACTTTACCGGCCGTGCTTTTCTTACCAACGGTTCGGCTCTGACGTTTTGTATGATGACCCCGGTCTATTTAACCCTGCTTACACTCAATATGCCTTCCGTAAATCGAACGGTTTACCGCATTACCGCCTTTATCGGAATCATTCTCGGTTGTTACAATATGTTCAATTTTTTCAATCCCTACACGGTCAATCTGGGAATACTGCATTTACCTTTGTTGATTATATCTATTTATTCTTTTGCCTATAGTTTTACCTGTAAAATATCAATCTCTAATCACTAATAGTCATGGAAACCAAAGAATTCAATGAAAAAGAAAGCCTGGAGCTCATAGCCCGTATGATCCAAAATACCCGTAATAATATGGAGAGCCGGGGCTGGCAACCGATGTTGATCAACGGATATGCCACTTTAGGTCTCGCCCTCCTGATTTATTTTCTGCTCCTTTATACCCACAATGTGTATTATAACTGGCTCTGGTTCGGCATACCCGTTATCGGATTCATCGGCCATCTGTTCGAAAGCAGCAAACACCCGAAACGGGTTATTACCTTTGTGGACCGGGCCGTAGGGAAAGTTTGGCTCGTTTTAGGAAGCGTAACGGGAGTTTCCGCCGTATTGGCTTTCGGCAAGTATCTGCCCATCTTATTCATCGTAGCCCTGCTTATCAATGCCGGGACCACCATCACGGGCCTGATCATTCGCTTCAAAGCGCTGACTATCGGAGGGGTCATCGGCCTGGTACTGGCTTTTTCCCTTTTATTTATCACCGGGCTGGACAGTATACTGGTTTTTGCCGCCATATTTCTGTTCTGTATGATTATTCCGGGCCATATTTTACAATATGCAGAAAAAAACAAACGCTTAAATTCGTAAGAGATGTTTAAAGAGTTAGATCCGTTATTGCATTCGGAGCTGCGGTTGGCGGTAATGTCTATCCTGATCTCGGTAGAAAGCGCCGATTTTGTCTACCTCAAGGAACAGACCAAAGCCACGGCCGGCAATCTCAGTGTACAACTGGATAAATTGAACAAGGCAGGATACATCGACATAGAAAAAACTTTCAAAGGAAAAATACCGCAAACCCTTTGCCGGATCACTCCGAAAGGAAGTTCCGCTTTCGCAGATTATGTAGAAGCATTAAAAGGTTATATCGGAAAGATCGGTTAACAGCAACGGAAAAACCGGCAGGCGCACAAAACACAAAATACATATAAATCAGTGAATTATGAAAACAATTTTCATCATTATGGGAAGACTTTGCCTTCCTTTCAGGGAGAAAAAGTATTCCGAATCGCTTCGGAACCGAAAATTTTTCTCCTCTACCCAGGGAAGCAGCTGGAAGCGATTTTTCCGGAACCCGGCACCGTTATCCCGAATATAAAATAACTCATTCGATAATCTTATATAAAAAAATTATGGAAACCAATGAATCAAACTCAAACAACGGCCGGGCTTTGACCTGTCTTTACCGCAATTTACTCTCCTACGTCGTAGTAATGCTCTTTCTGTTCACCATCAACTATATCCGCTTCAACGGGTATTGGTGGGTGATATGGCCGGCCCTCGGCTGGGGAGTGAATATATTGTTACAAGCCATACATACGGTATTATTCAAAAAAGTAAACTAAAAACAAAACGCTATGAAAAAATCCATTTTAATCTTGTTGCTTTCCGTAGTATTTTACGGCATACAAGGAGCTCCTTTGCAGGAAACAACAGATACGGTTACCGGTATCCAAAGCCGAATCCATAACGCCCTGACCGATTGCTTTGGCCGGCAATCCGCAGCGCCTTTGGATGCAATCTATAAGGAATTGCAGAAAAATGCGGAAAAAAACAGTCTGTTGGTCTATTGGATGGCCTACATCCGCTTTTATGAAGGCATTTATTATATCAAAATGCAAGCGGCCGACTCCTGTAAAAAACGGATAGAAAAAGCCGAAGAGCTACTGAAAAATCAAAAGCATAAAAACTCCGAAGACTACGCACTTTTAGCCTACATCCAAAGTTTTTCCTTGCAGTTCAAACAAGGAATGGCAGCAGCCCAAGCCTCGGGCGAGGTAAAGGCCAACGGAGAGAAAGCCATACAAATGAATCCGGAAAATCTTCGGGGGTGGTATGTATTGGGGAGCCATGATTTTTATACCCCCGCAGCTTTCGGAGGCGGTCAAAAAGCCGAAGAATACCTCCGAAAAGCCCTGGAAACCAAAGACGACGGACGGTACAATCCCTGGCTTCCCTCCTGGGGTAAAGAAGAAGCTTATGATATGATTATCAGGATGTATCTGCAGAAAAAAGATACCGAGAAAGCCCGTAAATATTACGAATCCGCTCTTCGGTCATTCCCGGAAAGTTATTTTATCAGCCAGTATAAAGAAAAATTTTCACCCCGATGAAATCTTTCCCGCTCTGTTTTATCCTTCTCCTTTCCTCCGGAATGCTGACGGCCCAGCACGTCACACTCCGGGGGGAAGTAAAGGACCGTGCCGGGCAACCCGTATTTGCAGCCAATCTATATATAAAGAACCATCCCCAGGTCGGAACCACCTCCGATCTGGACGGGAAATTCGTATTAACCGCCGGACCTGAAGTCCGTACGGACACCCTGGTCGTTTCTTTTATCGGTTATCTGACCTTTTACCTGCCGGTAAACCGGATTTCCCATCCGGAAAACCTGGTCGTAATTCTGGAGGAGGAAGATTTGAGCCTGACCGAAATCGTAGTCAAAGCAAACCCCTCTTTATCCAAAGAGTTTTCGTTAAAAGAAATTTCCCGGATGGACATTTACAATACGCCGTCCGCAGCGGGCGACATACTGAAAATGGTGACCGCCTTGCCCGCATCCACCAATACCTCCGAAAGCGCCAACCCCGAATTACGCGGCAGCTCGGCCGATATGTCCCGGGTCATCCTGAACGAAGTCCCGATTTACAAGCCGGTTAGGAACACCCAATTGAACGGTTTGGGAAATTTCAGCCTGTTTAATACCGAAATGATAGAAGAACAAAACGTTTATGCCGGTAATCCGCCTCTTATTTACGGAAATTCCACCGCCGGTCTGGTGGATCTGCAAACCACCCGTCAATGTACTGCGGCAAAAACCCAGTTTGCCCTCTCCCTGGCCAACCTGGGAATATTCCGGTCTCAACCCGTAGGCCGGCACAATTTCCTGCAAATTTACGGCAATTATCAATTTTCCGGCTCTTATCTTTTTCTAAACGGCAATCAAAAA
>CAJMSX010000054.1 GCA_905216195.1 uncultured bacterium | reverse complement strand
CCTAAAATAGATTTTACTTCAGCTCCATGACGCACTTTTGACATGTAAACGTTTTCCAAGATAAAAATAAATTTATAAAAATCTTAATTTCTTTCCTTAAAAAAAGACGGTCTACCGAAAATTTTTACAAACACCTGGTAAACCGTATCTTAAAATCACTGATTTCATAAAATCCGCCTCGGAAGCCCCACAACCCGTTTCCCTGAAAAAACCACCATCCCCACCCGTGAGTAAATACCCCTAAAAAAGACACTGGAAATTCCGGTTTCGTCTTCCCGGAATTCCAATTTCCGCCCTTTATGCCGGATGAAATCTTTCCGATTGCACTAGAGAAAAGGCAATTTCATTCCACTCTTTTGATTAAATTTAATATTTTTTGAATAAAAATTAAAAATACTGTCGTCTTTTTAAAAAATTAAGGGTTTATACTATATAATAACATCGTTTATGAATCCGATACATACATACCAACACATCGCTTTTCTGATTGCCAAAGAACGTTTACATTCCCTGAATCAGGCTGAAACAGAAGAGTTAAAGCAATGGTTAGCGGAAGATCCGGCTCACCGGAGCTTGTATGAAAAACTGAAAAATCAGAATCCGATTCCGGCTTTCCGCACTTATCAGCACATTCATACGACACAAGGACTTCAAAAATACCGCAAACGCTACCGGCAGCCTTCGGTACGCCGGCCCTTCCGGTGGTTTTCTGCCGCCGCCATCGCCTTATTGCTTCTGGGCGCGGGCATCCACTTGCTCCTTCGGGTTCAGCCGGAACGTCCGGCAGTCGCCCCTATACAGCCGGGAACTTTCAAAGCGGTATTAATTATGGCTGACGGCCAGGTCAAAGAACTGGAAGAGACAAAGGAAACCGAAGTCATCGAATTGGCGGGAGTAACCCTGCGAAACTCCGGAGACGAAATCCGCTATACTTCTACGCCGGAAGACAGCCTGGCAGCCTCCTCCTTTTCCCGGGAAGACAACATATTGAAAACCCCGACAGGCGGAGAATACAAACTGGTCCTGTCCGACGGAACCCGGGTATGGTTAAACTCTCAAAGCATGTTGCGTTATCCGGTGAAATTCACAGGTGAAAAACGGCTGGTTTACCTGGAAGGAGAAGCTTATTTCGAGGTGGCTCCCGATAAGGAATGTCCGTTTATCGTCAAGACATGCCCGAAAGTGCAGGTCCAGGTACTGGGAACGGCCTTCAACGTACGGGCTTATCCCGATGAAACCCGGATAGAAACCGTACTCGAACAAGGTTCGGTAAAAATGTGCCAACACAACAACAGTGTCACCTTAGTTCCCGGAACTAAAGGAATATTCGATAAAAACAACGGTGAATTCAGTACGCAGGAAGTAAACACCGAACTCTATACCGCCTGGTACAAAGGACACTATGTATTCGAAGAAGAAACGATCGAAAACATACTGAACAAGTTGTCCCGCTGGTATGACATACAGGTATTCTTTGCCGATCAAAAAGCCCGCAACATGATCTTTTCCGGAAGTATCCGGAAATACGAAACCATAGACCAATTCCTGAGGGCCATCGAAATGACCGGAGGAATACGGTTTCAGATACAAAGAGATACCATTATCGTAAGTAGTCAACCCAATTAAACATAACCAACTAAACCTTTAAATCCATGAAAAAAAACAACTATTTTATGACAGTAGTCCTGGGACTGGGGCTCTGCTTCAGCGCCTGTTCGGACAAAGAAAACGGTCCTGCACCCTCCCGGTTCCAGTTTCTGGGACAAGAGTACGATCTGACTTCGGGAGTAATCTGGAAAAGCAACCGCAATGTGCTCATTTCCACCGTTCCCTACACCTACGAGTACAAGTACATTACTGAAGTAGACCCGGAAACCGGACAAGGAGGTGAAGAAGCCACGAATACCGTCGAAGGTTTTAAAGCCGGGAGCGATGTGACGGTAACAGGGAATTTTATGCTTTCGCTTTACGGGAAGGGACTGACCTTCGACAACAGTACGAAAACCGTTACGGGCCAAGGCGCCTGCATCAGTTTCCATTTAAGCACTTCCGACATCGAACAAATGGTAGCGGGGAAATATACTTTCGGAAAAGAAAAGTTAGCCAACACCTTTATGGCCTGGACCAGCATGTCGTACAAGCCGGGGGCCGGCAGCAATACTCCCTTGGAAATTACAGCGGGAGACCTGTTTATCGAACAAAAAACCGACACTTGGTACATCAAATTCGACTGTACGTTGGCCAACGGAAGTAAATTGACAGGCGAGTACGAAGGGGCCCTGCAATCCACCAAAGCCGAACAAGCCCCGTATGCAACATACGAAGATGTTACCGTGGGCGGTTTGCTGGATAGCGTAACCATAACCTTAAGTCACGCTCCGGAACTCGGGGGCATGGTCATGCAAAAGGTAACGATGGCAGACACCGAAAACGGAAAGGCATTTTATTCGACCATCACCAATGAAAGCTATATTGCCAATATGGCCGAAGAACTGAGAAAGAAAATCGACATCGGTCTGGTGTGGAATAAAAACGAAGAATCCTTTGTCTTCGAATCCCCGATAAAAATGAGCAGTTACCTGTGGTACAACATTACACTTACTTATCCCTGCCATACGACTTACACCAAAGCTCCCGCCACTTTTACGGACGAAGACTTCGCCAAGCTGGAAGAGACCGGATTTTCCTTTGAGAGCAAGGATGAAAAAGTGGTCGTCGGCGGTACGGAAGCTACGTTCTCACCGGGATACGTATTCTTTGAAACCGGAAACGGCATACAGGGCGTAATCCGCATCAAACGTTTTCTTCCGATGGGCGAAATTTCCATGCCTTTCGATCCTTCGGGCGTAATTTATCTTACTACTCCGGTAAATCCTACTTTAGTCTTAGATATCAAATACCCGACAAATGCCGTAAATCCGCCGATCCGATAACCGAAAACCTGAAACGAGGGTGTGTTCCTTCCTGTGCACTGGTCCAAAAAAGTTAGACAAAAATCTTTAGGGTTCACTTGAAAAACACACCCTCCCAATACCCCTTAAACATGAATATCACCTTATCAAGCTATATTTTCCGGAAAGGGCGGTTTTCCGTTATGGTAGGCCTGATTTTTCTGGTGTTGACCGGAATCCAGGAGACGGCTTCGGCACAATCGAATGTCAGGATCAATCTTTCCCTGAAAAATACAGACCTCAAAACCATTCTCAAAGAGATCAAAGCTCAAACCCAATTTGATTTTGTCTACAATGCCCAGGAGATAGACGATAAGCCCCGGATATCTTCTCTGCTTCTTCAAAATGCGGACCTGGAGACCACTTTGGAAACCTGTCTCAAACCGCTGGGAATCGATTATTTTATACAGGACAAAATCATCGTACTTCAAAAACGGCCTGCCCCTGCCGGGCAGCAAACCCGTACGCTCAAAGGCATGGTTACCGACAAATCCCGCCTTCCCTTACCCGGGGTGACGGTCCGGGTAAAAGGAACCATACTGGGCACTTCTACCGACACCGAAGGTAGATTTTTGCTGACCATCCCGCACACCAAAGAAACCCCGGAACTTCTTTTCTCTTTTATCGGCATGCAACCGACCAGTTACAAAGTCGTGGATGACCAGGAAATCCGGATCGTGATGGAAGAAAATTTAGAAGCCCTGGAAGAAGTGGTTATCACCGGTATGGAAGTGGTCAAAAAAGAACGCATGACCGGAAGTGCTACCGTCATCACCGCCAAAGACCTGCAAATGCAGGGAGTGACTTCCCTCGACCGGATATTGGAAGGAAGAGTATCGGGACTGAACAGTACCACCCTTTCCGGAGCGCCGGGGAGACGGGCTAAAATTACCATCCGGGGAGAAAATAACCTGAGCGGCAACACCGAACCTTTGTGGATAGTCGACGGACTACCCTTAATAAGCGGGGTTCCCAAAGACAATACCGGGAATTACGCCAACACCATCATGCAGGACGGCGTCGGTAACATCATGCCTGAAGATATCGAATCCATCAGCATCCTCAAAGACGCTTCCGCCGCAGCTATTTACGGCGCCCGGGCCGCCAACGGCGTGATCGTTATCACCACCAAAAAAGGGTTCCGTTCCAAAACCCTCATCAGTTACAGCGGAACTTACAACGTAAGTATCGCTCCCCGCAACCGGCTGGATTTTATGAACAGCCGGGAAAAATTGTGGTACGAACACTCCATCATCGACAATTTCGGACTCGGCAGAGCCGATTTTGCCGGCCGGGGCGGCTATCTCTTCAAAAGAAATGCCCAGGGATACCTCTCTTCAGCCGAATACGACAAGCAACTGCAGCAGCTCAGCCGGACGAACACCGACTGGTTCGACGTACTGTTCCGCACGGCACATTCGCAATCCCACAACCTCAGCCTCAGGGGAGGCAGCGAAGAACTGACCTACTATACTTCTGTGAATTTTCAGCAACAAAACGGCATTCTGCGCTCCAATCAGTACCAGAATGCCGGAGTATTGGTAAAACTCGAATACCGTCCGATGGAAAAATTGATTTTCGCTCTCAACCTCTCGGCCAATACCCGGAAAAACGAAGACCATGCTTCGGCCGTCAATCCTTTTACCTATGCCGTATTTGCCAATCCTTACGAGAAACCGTACAACGAAGACGGCAGCTATGCCGCCGACCTGAGTTATCTGCCCGACAACTACACCACCGAAACGGCCTCCGGTTACCTATACGACCGGTTCAATATACTCCGGGAACTGGCCGAAACCCGGACGACTCAAACCGGACTGGATGCCGAACTCACCTTCAATATGCGCTATGAAGTAATTCCGGGATTGAACCTCCAGTCTATTATTCGCAAAGGGGTAAGTTATAATACCGAAATGAAAGCGGTCAATGCCGGCACCTACACCTCCTGGGCGAATGAAAAACTGGCCCGCGATATTTTCAGGGAAGGTCCTCTTCCCGATCAGTACGACAACGGGGAATTGAGCGAGAATACCGGACGAAATCACAACTGGTCGCTCCGCAATCAGATCGACTATTCGGTAACCTTCCACGAAGATCACCTGCTCAGCATACTGCTGGCCAACGAAGTGATGTCCAAGAAATTCAATAATTTCGGTTACACCTCCCCCATCTATTATGCCGATTACCGCATTACGGGCTTGCCTTCTTTCGATTTCCCGGTGGATTACGAAGCCCTCCGGAACAGTCTGGGAAACCTCTTCCACACTACAGACGGACAGGACCGCAGTGTCTCCTTTTTGGGTACACTGCGTTACAGCTATAAAGACCGGTATGTAGCCAGCTTCAGTTGGCGGGCAGACGGGGCCGACATGATCGGGGACGCCCAGCGTTTCGCTCCGTTGTGGTCGGTCGGAATGCGCTACAACCTGCACAAAGAAAAATTCTTCCGCAACCCCATCGTCAACGAGCTGGCCCTTCGGGCTTCATTCGGTTATACCGGAAACATCGACCGGTCTGCTTACCCTTTTTCGATGATGGGGCTGGGCAGTAATCTGTATATGGGCGACCGTTATGTCCAGACGCTCACCTTCCCCAATCCCGATATCCGGTGGGAAAAAAAGGAAGACCGGAACCTGGGTATCGACCTTTCCCTGTTCGATAACCGCATCAATTTTACGGCCGACTATTATTTCAACCGGACGACCGATGTGCTCGAAGATCTGGAAGTACCGGCTTCCACCGGCCGGACGATCGTCAGAGCCAACGGCGGGATTGTCGAAAATACGGGACTGGAACTCTATCTGAATATCAGATGGATCAATACTCCCGATCTCATCTTCAGCACCTCTGCCAATATAGCCCGCAATAAAAACGTAATCAAAAAATCCCGCTACAGCTATTCTTCCTATCAGGAAGTGATCCGTTCGGAACGGGTCAGAGGGGGAGTACTCAATATCATCGGAAAAGAAACCGGCAGCATATTCGGCTGGCAATTCGCCGGTGTCAATCCGGTGAGCGGCAACCCCCGCTACGCCCTTACCCCCGCCGGGAAAGCGAAATTCGGAGAAATGCTGGCCAATTGGAACAACTTATCCCCGGAAGAAAGGGAACGGTATCAGGTCATGATTACCTCTTTCGATGCCATTCCCGGCGTCGCTGATTTTTTCAGAGACCAGTGGATACAACCGGGCTGTATGATGCCTTCCATGCAATACCTGGGCCGTACCAATCCCAAATATGTCGGAGGATTCAGTACCTATTTCAAATACAAAGGGCTGGAATTCACCACCGACTGGACCTTTAAAACCGGACACCTGATCCCGGATTTCAACGACTATCAGAATGCGCCCAACCGGGGCAGCGATCTGCGCGCCTCCTCCACCAACCGCGAAAGACGTTATCTTTATTACTGGAAGGGAGAAGGCGATATCACCGATGTGCCCCGTTTTGTATCGCCGGACTCCGACTATTGGGCCGCTTTAGTCACTTCCGACAAATATTCGAAAGGGGACTACCTGCGTATGACCAATCTTTCCATCAGCTACCGTTTCCCGGCCGAGTCGCTGAAAGCCCTGAAATTAAAAAACCTGTTGCTGGGGTTCAATGCGCGTAATCTGGTGACTTTTACCCGGTACAGGGGATTGGATGTAGGTTCCGAGGGAGCCTTTACTTATCCCGCTTCCCGGGAATTCAACCTTAAACTGACAGTAGGATTTTAAAAAACGAACGGATATGAAAATACAAATGATACACCGAAGCAGTCTTGTGATCGCCTGCCTGTGCAGCATCGGGCTTATGACTTCCTGCGAAAAGTTTCTGGAACTACACCCCCGGGATCAAAAAGTGGTAAGCACCATCGAAGATTACCGGGCCATAATGGCCAGTTACCTGAGCCTGCTAAAAACCCCCAACCGGAATCAGGACCCGGTATTCGGTATTTATTTCAACTACCCTTATTTCGATATGGCCAAATACCTGGGAATTTATACGGGCGAAACGGTCTTAAACCGCAACTCCTTCTTTTACTATGATAAAAATACCAGCACTTATACCGCCGAGGGAGTGCAATTGCTTACCTGGATGAATACCGAACCTTATTGCTGGAATCGCTACTACCGGTTTATCGGTTCCCTCAATCTGCTGATTTCCGGCGTGCGTACCGCTAAAGGCAACGAGGAGGACTGGAGAAACCGCATACTGGGAGAAGGACTCGTATGGCGGGCCTTTTCATTCTACAAACTCTTGCAATATTATTCACCCTATAAAAACAACCGCTACGGCATACCTGTTTATCTCGACCCCGTAAAAGACATCGCAAACGCTATGCCCTCCCGTCAAACCCAACAGGAAGTATTTACCCAAATCCTGAACGATTGCCGGGAAGCGCTGAGCTTACTGGAAAAAAACCCCGGTTCGGACTGGAATTGCGCCTGGCGGGAAGATTTCATCCATGCGATGATGGCCAGCATTTATACCTGGAAAGCCATGTCCGGAGCAGCCGGCGAAACCGACTGGAACCAGGCCGAGCAATGTGCAACCGCCGCCATGAAAGGCCGTTCCCTCACTCATTCTCCGGAAATCCTGCGCCAAATGTTCGACTGCCGGAAAGTTACGACAGCCTCCACCATGATAAGCGATGAATTCTATTTCCGGCTACTGGACGGCAACAACGGACAGCTTTTTAATTTCCCCTACGCTTACTACCAGGCCGAATTGGTAGACGGGACCGCCACTCACGAATATTACTCCCTCTTCCGGGACACCGATATCCGCAAAGGCATTTATTTCACGGCAAACGGATTGCAAAGCGATAAATACAACCTGCTGGGCCTGGGAAACGGCATCATCGCTTCGGCCCGGGGAGGTAGCCTGATGTTGTTCCGCCTGGCTGAAATGTATCTGATCAAAGCGGAAGCCCTGCTGCGTCAAGGCAAGACCGGAGAAGCCCGGAAAGTACTGGAAGAATTCAAATCGGCCCGCTACGAAGGCCCTTTTGACCGGCCCGGCGATACGGAGGGGATATTACAGGAAATATTGAACGAACGGAGCCGCGAATTCTATATGGAAAACGACTTTCGCTGGCTGGACATGAAACGGTTAGGAATCACCCTGATGCGAACCATCGGCCGGCATACCTATACGCTGACGCCCGACGATTTCCGCTACTCCTTTCCCATTCCTGCCAAAGAAATCGAGTTGAACAGAAACCTCGACCAAAACCCCGGATGGGAAAACGTCCAGTTGGAGTAAAACGGGAAAACCAGTAAAACCGGACAAAAAGAATGCATATTTTTTCAACTAATTTCGGATTTACGGTTTGGAGGTACGACTTCTCCCCTTCCTTTACCGGATATCCGGTAACTACAACGTGATGCATCAACTAAAAATAACCATACAATGATAAAAAAAAGAGTACTCTATAGGATCCTGCTCCTGGGACTGCAATCGCTTTGGAGTTGCAGCCCGGAAGACGCAACTTATTTCAACAACGAAGAGGTCGATCGGGCGACCATCGCCAAAGTGGTGCTGGAACCCAATCAGCGTCAATTGATTGCAGACGGACATGCCCGTCTGGACCTGCGTCCGGTGATGTTTGACCACCAAGGCGTCCGCATCCTGGATTCCCGGGTCAAAGAAGAATGGCTGGAATACCTGTCCGACGAAAATGTATCCCTTTCCCGCTACTTCTCCACCACGGAAACGTCCCTGATCGGCAAGACAATCCCCTGGCGGGTGAAAATCAAAGGAACCGACATCGAATCCCAAACGGACTCTTTCCGGGTCGTCGCTCCGTTGGAAGAGAAATATACTTCGGACATACGCATTCCGGTTATTTTCCATATCATACAAACCAAGGAAGATATCGAATCCTACGGCGGACCGTACAGTGAGGAAAAAATAGCCCAACACCTCACCAAGCTCAACAACCTGTTTGCCGGTACGACCTCCGTAAATCCCGTCGGGGTAAATACACACATTCAGTTTGAAATGGCCCGCTATACCCCCCAAGGCCAGAAAATGCTTACCCCCGGTATCGAACGGCTAACCGTTCAGGAATTGAATGCTGCCGATACGGTCAACGGTTTTGCCGATTTCCTGATAGCCCGCCACCTGCTATGGCCCCCGGAGCAATACATGAATATCTGGCTGATTTCCGACCGCAAAAATAAGGTGGCCGATTTTGCCAACGGCATAAGCGCCAACTGTTATCCCCGCTACCTATACCCGGGTACTCCCCTGGAAGGCCGCCCCCAGGGTATAGCCTGGCAGGAACTGCCTGCCGGGACCACTTTCGGGCCCCGAAATGCGGGTATCATTTATAAACTACAGGAACTGGACGTCATTAGCAGACAATTCAGCGACAACAGTTACGTGGCTTCCGCTTACAACGAACTGGCCTATTATGTAGGCTGTTATTTCGGCCTGTTTACCACCTGTACTTTTTCTACAGGAACACCGGGAACAGAAATCGAACTCACACCCGATTACTGCGAGGATACCATGAATTATTGGGGGACCGATTTCAGTACGGACCGAACTTTCAATACCGGCTGGTACAAACAGGCCCACGGCTGTTATTTCCGTTCGGAGAACATCATGGACGATCCTACCGGATTACATATTTCCGTATCCAAAAACCAATGCGAACGCATGCGTTGGGTGCTGGAAAACTGTCCGGAACGGGCAGCCTGGAAAAACAACTTTGCCTTTACCGGGAAATAACTCCCGGAAAAACAAAAATCAGCTTTTTATGAGAAAACCTTTATATACTCCATATGAAAATATCAAAAATTACTCTTTTTCTCTGTTTGATCTGGGGATGGGAAACGGGTAAGGCTCAACAAACCGGATTTTATCAGGAAATTCCCTACGAAACGATCAATCATAAAATCATCATCCCCGCCGAGGTAGAAGGGATAAAAGGAAAATATCTCTTAGATACCGGCGCCCCCGTATGCCTTACGTATACCCGGATGAAAAAAGGCCCGGAAAAAGAATCGGTTGCCCAACGGGTAAAAGATGCCCATAATAAGGAAATAATCTATCGGTCCGTCCGTTTACAATCCGTAAAAGTAGGAAATACCGAGTTCGGAGAAATACCGGCCCTGGTTTTCGACGAAGGTAACCCGTTGGAATATTTCGGTATCGACGGTATTATCGGCAGCAACCTTTTTCCGGACATAGTGGTCCGCATCGACCCCCGGCGAAAAATACTGATACTGGCTTCCGATACTTCCCGTATGGGGTTGGATTCCCGTTATGCAACCGACATGGTAAGGGATGAACAAAATATCCCCTACATCATGATCGGCCTGAGCCCCGAACTGAGAGAACAAGTGATGTTCGACACCGGTTCTTCCTCATTTTACGAAATGAATGAACCCATTTATCACAAAATAGCCGGTGCCAAGGGTATCGTTACACAGAGTAAAGGAAACGGAATGTTGGCTATGGGAATCGGTGGGATGGAAAAAAAGTCGGATAAATACCGGGTACGGATCGACACGATGAGTGTGGGGTGCGCACAATTCATCAACGTCATCACGGTGACGATGAATGCTTTCAGTTCCCGTATCGGTAACGCACTATTGTCCTACGGCAGTGTCGCCCTGGATTTCCCCGGAAATAAATTCTATTTTATCCCCGACGATACGGTTCCGGCGGATTTGAACTACAAAAGCTGGAATGTGGAGGTTATTGCTTCCGGCGACAGCCTGATGGCAGGGGTGGTATGGCAAAGCATGGCCGGACAGTTGGAAGGGGGGGAAAAAGTCATAGCCATTAACGGGAAACGATATGATAAAATAGACCCCGGCAAAGCCCTGACCACTTCTCGGCTCCGGATAGAAGGAGAAGAAGCCGTCATCACCGTAATCGACCGGGAAGGACGGGAAAAGACCCTGACGATTCGGAAAGAATAAAAAAACCGAAAAACCGTCAACGTATTTAAACATGCAATTAATTATCACAGAACACTATTACCCTATGAAAAAATATCTGCTATTCATCGGTATCATCCTCTTTTCAGGCAAAACATCACAAGCGCAAGGCATACAATTCGAGTCCGGAACCTTTGAAGAAGCCCGGGCTAAAGCCAAGGCTGAAAACAAAATCTTATTCGTGGACGTTTATACCTCCTGGTGCGGCCCCTGTAAAAAAATGGCCAAAGAAATCTTCACCCGGGAAGAAGTGGGAGATTATTTCAACCGCCATTTCATCAATTACAAACAGGACGGCGAAAAAGGATACGGTCCGGAACTAATGAAAACCTACCGCATCCAGGCGGTTCCCACTTTTCTCTTTTTGGACTCCCAACAAAATGCGGTCTTGATAATCAAAGGATTTCATACGGCTAAAGATTTTCTCCAGGCAGCCTCCCAGGTAAATTTCTTTCGCAAATACGGCGGCATGGCTCAAGTCGAGCGGTACAAAAAAGGAAGCGGCTCCGTGGAATTTTTTAAAGATTATTATGAAATCGCGCCCCCGGAAGAAAAACCCGAACTGCTCAATCATTACCTCTCCGCTATGACGGACAAACAGCTGATCGACCTCGAAACCGGTCCGCTGATCAAAGAAATAACTTTATACAATCCTCAGTTATTTCAACGCATTGCGCAAAACATCGCACAGCTTCCTCCCACAGCTCCTCTGGAATATGCCCCTTATTACATCCAGGCCTTTGAAAACAAAACCGGCACGCTTCTGGAAGAAAGCATACTGCAAGGAAAACACGCCCGATTCCAGGAACTGCTGAAAATAAAAAAGATATTGAACCGGACGCAACCGGTAAAAAACGATATGCAATACACCCTGATGACCGCTTCCGGGGACCTGCTGAATTTATGGTACGATGCCCATAACAAGGTCAATCCGGAAAAATTTAAAAAATCATTGGAACACTATATGGCCACCTTGATTGAAGCCAATCCGCTAGACAGTCTGCAAGCGGATTGTGAACACCTGGCATTTCGGATCCATCATCCCGATACCTCCTGGATGGGAAAACTGATACAAAACCAGGTCAATTATCAAGACATCCTGATCTGGACCTACCGGCCGATTTCAAATTTGATTGTGGAATGGACCGATTATTATTGGCGGATCTCCCCTTCCGGAAAAGAAATCCACGAACGTTGTCTCGCCTGGTTGGAATATGCCTGTAAAGCCAATCCTTATAACCCGGAGACCGTCGTCAAAGCTGCCCCTTTACTGCTGCGCCTGAAAGCCAAAAAAGCAGCCGGGACCTATGTGCGAGAAGTGCTTCAGGCCTTACAAACCCTCGGTTACACTGACGAAAAGGACTTGCGGGAATTGCAGAGTATTCTGAACGACATCGAAAACGACAAATTATAAATAGCTCCGCCTTACCCAACGAACGCAACCGGTCCGGCCGGTGTCTGATAAGTCTGTTTTAGAACCCCAGGGGGTGCAATAAAATATTCTTTAGGAAGGATCAGTCCCTCCTGAGGAAAATGGTTCAGGGCTTTCCGAATGACCGAACAGATTTATCAGGCACCTGCTTATTCCAGACGGAAAAGAAGCCACACCAACAGAAGAGGATAATTTTGAAAAGCCACTTTCAAAATTTCAATAGCGCGGGATTTATACGTCTTTACCGAACTGACGGAAATAGCCAATTGCCCGGCAATTTCCGTCATGGTTTTTCCTGCCAGTATAAGCAGGATCACCTGACGGCATTGGGGCGGCAGACCTTCAACGGCTTCATTCAGCACCCGGTTCATCTCCTCCTCCATCAAATGATCCGGAAACTCCGGGTCTTCCGGTTTTTCCTGCTTTCCGATAATCCGTTCCCGGTTTTTAAGGTTCCGGACGACATTGAGCGTACGGTTACGCACCGAAGTATAAAACAACTCGTTTAAAGCGGCCGGAGATTTGATCTCCCGCCGGATTTCCCAAATACGGTGTATCACTTCGATCACGACATCTTCGGCTTCCATTTGTTCCAAACCGTAACGCATCGAAAAAGACACCAACGTCTTATAATACTGGCGAAAAATTACCTCGAACGCTTTCTCACATCCGGCTGCAAATCCCTCAAAATCTTTCTCTTTAATTAACATCGTCCTATCTGTAAAAAGACAACTTACCCCCCCCGGTCACTTTCTTATCCCCTTCCTTCCGCTCACCATATCCGTCACAAAGATAATGCAAACTAAACGCAGAAACAAACCCGTCCATTGCGGAGAAAAGACCGCCTGCCTGTGCTTTTTATAAGCAAAACCCGGGTAATCCCCTGAACCCTACCTAAAAACTCCGGGAAGCTCCGGTTCCATTTGAAAGAATAAAAGGAGGTAAACAAGAGACTTATTTAAAGGAAAAAATACGCTGGTCGGCCGACTCTATCCCCGTAAAATTCCAAATTCCCTATTCTCTTTTTCTTACCAAGGATCTTCCAGCGAGAGGCTACTCATCATCCTAAAAAGCCGGCCTTTCCCGCTGCGCTCCATATGACTTACCCACACTATATATATTAAATGTATAATATACATTAAAAATAAACAACTATTCGGATATAAATTTCAACATTTTTTAGGAATTTATAAAATTAATTCATATGTTTGATCTCCAGAAAAAACGATCCTTTTAATTGGTCATTTTAGATTCCTTCACAAGCTAAAAAATCGATTTTCATTTCCCAACAACTGATTCATTATTAAAATTTTACTTTCATCACTATTATTTAATTTAACTTTTATCAAAATTTATTTATAACACCAAATAAACGATCGTTTTTATTTATAATTCACCTTATAACGACATTTAGTTAAGTCATAGACTCATTCACTTCAGGTAGACCGGTAGCCTGTTCCTAAAGAAACAATCCCTATTGTTCATTCCCCTACAAATGGAAATTTTCTAACCTAAAACCATCTACATTATGAAGAACAGTCTGAAAACATCCATGAGAAAGATACCTTTAGGTATAAAACTTTCTGCGATTATTCTACTGTCGTCTGCCCACCTGGTCTTCGCAGGCGACCCGCTCCCACACCCTCCGGCAGCAAAATCCACCGGACAACAAATGCAGACACACAGGGTTCGGGGAACAGTGAAGGACGCAAAGGGAGAACCGATAATCGGTGCCGTGATCCTGGAAAAGGGCGTAAAAGGCAATGGAACAACCACTGACGTCAATGGACATTTCACCTTGACAGTATCGAACACTAAAGCCCGGGTCGAAATCACTTGTCTGGGTTTCCGCCCCCTGGAAGCTGCTGTGCCGGCTTCGGGTACGTGGAACATTATCCTGGAAGAGGACATAAAAAATCTGGACGAAGTTATCGTGGTTGCTTTCGGGAAACAAAAGCGGGAAGCATTTACCGGTTCGGCTTCCGTGGTAAAAGCGGATGCCATCACCGAACGCCAGGTGAGCAATCCTATCGCGGCACTGAATGGAAAGGTGACGGGGGTCCAAATGTATGAAGGGAATGGTCCGAATTCCAACCCGGTCATCCGCATCCGGGGAATCAGTTCTATCAATGCGGGGAATAGTCCGCTTATCATTGTAGACGGTTTGCCGTATAACGGCTACTGGAACGACATCAATCCGGCCGATGTGGAATCGGTGACTGTACAAAAAGATGCCGCTTCGAATGCACTTTACGGAGCACGCGGCGCGAACGGAGTGATTATGGTTACCACCAAAAATGCCAGGAGAGGTAAATCGGTCCTTACTTTCGATGCCAAATGGGGCGTCAATACGGATGGACGGGTGGATTACGATTATATCCGCGATCCCGGGCAGTATTATGAAGCCCACTACCTCGCCCTCTACAATTATTACCGGCGTTCACACGACGAAAGTCCCTCCAGTGCTCATATCAAAGCCAATGAAGCCATAGGGAAGAATGCCAGCCAGGGAGGTCTGGGGTACATCGTTTACACCGTACCCGACGGTCAATGGCTGATCGGCGAAAACGGACGTCTAAATCCCGATGCCACTCTGGGAAAAATCGTCACTTATAATGATCAGGAGTATACCCTCCGTCCGGACAACTGGGGCGAGCACGGATTACGAAACGGATTCCGCGAAGAATATAACTTCAATCTGAACGGAGGCACAGACCACTTTGCATTTTACGGCAGTCTGGGATATATGAAAAACAACGGACTTACCTACGGTTCGGAATATGAACGCTACACGGCCCGGATGAAAGCGGATTATAATGCCCGCACCTGGCTACGGGTGGGCGGAAATATAGCCTATACGCACGGCGAAAGCAATTCCATGCAGAGCGCCTTCTCGGCAGCACAATACCTAGCACCCATTTATCCCTTATTTATCCGTGACGGGAAAGGCAAGGTGATGACCGACCGCAACGGCCCCTTGTACGACTACGGTAACGGTGGGAATGCCGGGCTTCAACGATCCATCTATCCCTCTTCCAATCCGATACAAGCCGATTTACTGAATAACTCGCTGAATAGCAGCAATTCATTCAATATGCAGGGATATATGAATATTTCTTTCCTCAAAGATTTCATACTCACGCTCAACGCCAGTATTTTCGATACGGAGAATCGCACCATGACTGCCACGAATCCTTTTTACGGCAGCAATCAAGATAACGGTATATACGCCTCTTATCATTACCGCACCTTCTCCGCCAACTACCAGCAATTACTGAATTGGACCAAAGCTTTCGGACAGCATACCGTGTCGGCGCTTCTGGGACACGAATACACCCGCAGTACGGGAACGACCACAGGCGGTTTCAAAACAGACGTATTTTCTTATTTTGCAAACCAGGAGCTCGACGGTGCCATTAAAAAGGGAGATATTTACGGTTCGGCCTCCCTTTCCAACCGGGAAGGCTATTTTTTCCGGGCCCAATACGATTACGATAACACCTATTTCTTTTCCGCCTCTTACCGCCGGGACGGTTCTTCCACTTTCCATCCCGATCATCGTTGGGGGAATTTCTGGTCGGTAAGCGGCGCCTGGATACTAACCAAAGAACGCTGGCTACAAAAGGCCAAATGGCTTAATATGCTGAAAATTAAAATTTCCTATGGGGAACAGGGCAATGATGCCATCGGCAATTATCGTTACGCCGACCTCTATGGACTGCAGAGTGTCAATGACGAGCTGTCTTTGGTCTTTGCAGGTAAAGGTAAAAAAGACATCTCCTGGGAAAAAAACGGCACTTTTAATAGCGGCGTTGAATTCGGACTCTGGGGCCAGCGTCTCTCGGGAAGCGTTGAATACTACAACCGCAAGACAAGTGGCATGCTGTCTTTTCTCGTCACTCCCAGTTCCCTGGGTTATGACGGATATTACGATAATGTCGGCGATATGATTAACAGAGGTGTGGAAATCGACCTTACCGCCGAAGTGATCCGTACGCCTAAAGTGAACTGGTCTTTCAATATCAACCTGTCCCACAACAACAACAAAGTGGCCTACCTGCACCCAGACCGCAAAAATCTCGAACTCGACGGATACAAGGGGTATCTCTCCGGATACTATTTCTTTGGCCAGGGTTTGCCCCTCTATACCTGGAGACTGAAGAAATACGCCGGCGTATCGGAGGAAGGAAAATCACAATGGTATTTTACCGATAAGGAAACAGGCGAACGAAAAAAGACTACCTCTTTCGACAAAGCCGACTATTATAAATGCGGAAATGCCCAAGCCCAACTGACGGGCGGATTCGGTTCCCATTTTTCTTTCGCCGGACTGGACCTCAGCATAAATTTCCTCTACTCGCTGGGAGGAAAAGCGTTGGATTACGGTTATCAATCCTTAATGACCCCACCGTCCAGCACTTCCACCGGAATGAATTTCCACAAAGACATTTTTAAAAGTTGGTCGGAAAACAATCCGGATTCAGATATCCCCTGCTGGGAATTCGACGAAAGAACGGTCAGCGGAGTATCCGACCGCTGGCTGACGGATGCCAGTACACTGACGTTAAAAAATATCAGTTTAGGTTATACGCTCCCCCAAACTTTAAGCCGTAAGCTGTTGGTAAACAAGCTCCGGATATATTTTGTCTGCGATAATGTAGCCTATTGGTCCAAACGGAAAGGATTCGATCCCCGTTCGAGCCTGAACGGATCGGTAAGTGCAGGGGGATATTCCCCCATGCGCACCATTTCCGGAGGAATTAATATAGAATTTTAAAACGCTAAAAGAGAATGATATGAAAAAAATAATTCGATATATAGCCATTTTCTGGGCCAGCATGTTGCTGCTCACGGGCTGTCTCGAGGAAACATTTCCAACCTCCTCCATCGTCATAGACCAACAGATTGCAGGATCGGACAATGGCATCGGTGCACTTTCCAATGCGGTAGTAGCCAGCATGACCGCAAGATACAGAGATTATGCCATGCAATGCGGATATATCAGTATGATGGTTTCGCGGGATGCCATGCTGGAAGACGTACCGGTTTACACTATGAGCTATAACTATTTCAGCGCTTTTGCGACCACCGATTTTCTGGGCGATATTCAACTTTTAGCCGATATCTGGAATTTTTATTATGATGTCATTAACAATGCCAACCTGCTTATTCATATTGTCTCCCCCACCGAAGCTTCGCCCATAGCCTTGGGGAATCTGGGGAATGCCCTGACTTACCGGGCCATGATGTATATGGATTTGTGCCGAATGTATGAATTCAAACATACCGGGACCAGCATCGACGACGCATCGCTGCACGGGCTGACGGTCCCCATCGTCACTGAAACAACCACCGAAGAAGAAGGACGGAATAATCCGCGTGCACCGTTTTACGCCATGTACCGCTTTATCCTAACCGACCTGAACCGGGCAGAAAGTTATCTGGAAAACTATTCCCGCTCCTCCAAAAATACGGCCGACCGTAGTGTCGTCTACGGCCTGAAAGCCCGGTTGTGGCTGGAAATGGGCTCACGTTTCACTCTCTATCCAGCCGATCTGTCCGAAATGCAGGCTCATGCGTCCGACAAAGAACTCTCCGCCTACGATCCCTTGCCGATTTCCTCAGCAAACGACTGCTATGCCAAGGCAGCCGAGTATGCCCGCAAAGCGATAGATGCCGGAGGTTATTCTCCACTCACCAAAACTGAATGGTTCGATGAAAAAAACGGATTCAACACCCCCAACCAAGCCTGGCTTTTCGCCATTATTGTGGGACAGAACGACCAGGCGGCCTCGTTGCGGTACTGGAGCTTTCCCGGCACCATGGCTCAAACGGAGTATGGAGTATTCAACTCGAGGTATAAGGCATACCGAATGATCGGCAAAACTCTGTATGATCGGATCGGGGAGGGCGACTGGAGGAAAGCCACCTGGATCGACCCCGCCGATGCCGGGAAAATCCCCATCCCGGAAAAGTATAAAACCAACGGCCTTTCCCCCAGCGAGTGGATCAAATACCCGGCTTATACCGGCTTTAAATTCCGCCCCGGACAAGGAGACCGGGAAAGCTATCAAAACGGCGACGTCGTCAGCATCCCCTTAATGCGCGTAGAGGAAATGTATTTCATCGAAGCCGAAGCGTTGGCCTATACTTCGGGAATCTCTGCCGGTATTCAAAAACTGAATGATTTCATGAACACCTACCGCTATGAAGACCCTTCGTATATCTGTCGAGCGACAGACATAACCGGTTTTACCGAAGAGCTGCTCCTGCAAAAACGTACAGAATTCTGGGGCGAAGGCATTCTCATGTGGGATTACAAACGCCTGGAAAAGCAGGTGGTACGCGGATATACCAGCACTAATTTCCCGGAAAACTGCCGTTATAATTCCATCCCCGGATATGTTGTTCCCTGGATAAATCTCTATATTACTTCTATGGAATACAACTACAATACAGCCCTCGTACGCAATCCCGATCCTTCGAGTGCCGTGCCGAAATGGAAAAAATAGGAAACCGCCGGCAGAATGGAATCACATAGATTATACGCTATGAAACAGAAAGAACACCTCCTTTATCCTCTCGATCGGCACATTGCTCTGTCGCTGCGCAAACTGGCCGGAAAAAGACACAAACCCGGCTGAGACACCGATAGCCGCGGGTGATAAGGAAGTTTGTTTCTCCCAGGGATAGAGTGTCAAAAAGTGCGGAAATTCCGATGATTTTTATTTTTGTAATACGCTCCTCAAAAATGAAGAAAAAAGGAATATAAAACACTTTTTGACACACTATCTTTTTTATCCCCGGACTTACCAAAAGGGATGCCTCCCCTCAGAAAAAACACAAAAAGCTTTGCTCGATCCCCCTAACGGACAAAATCCCGCACAAATGCCCCGTCCCCCTGATTTCCCAGAGAGCCGGTCTGTCCCGGTCCGTTTCAGACACTCTCCAACAAAACACCTGTTAAAAGGATAATGTATATAAAATAAATCAATGTTTTTGGTGTAAATTTAAATAGCGATAGCGATTTATAAAATTAATTCATATATTTGGTCTCAGGAAAACCATCTATTCACCCTTTCATATGAAGACCGTCAAAAAGCTATTCCCCCCTTCTGTATATTCCGCTATCCCCTACCTCCAGCAGATAGAAAAGTTTTATCTGTATATCCGGATAACCGATACGAACAACCCCTTCATCAAAAATTTTGACAAGATGAACTCTCTCGGAAAATGGCTGCTGACCGCCGGCATAATATTATGTATTAACCTGCCCGGTTATTCTCAAGACACATTGCGGATAAGAGGAATGATTACCGCCTCCGACTCTACCCGGATCGACTATTGTAATCTGCTGTTATATAATCCGGATTCAACTTTAGCTACAGGTATGACCTGTTACAATGGCGACCTGGATCTATCCTACAACAAACCCGGAGACTATTACCTGGTCATCACCTCATTGGGGTACGAGGATATCTCTATACCTATATCGCTGACCACCTCGGTCGATTTAGGATCTATAACGATGAAAGCGACCTCCTACTCCCTCGGGGAAGTTACAATCAAAAGCAGCCTGCCTAAAATCAGCTACACCCAAGGAAAAGCCGAGATTCAGGTCAGCAATACCTCATTAGCCCATCTACCCACGATCCAGGATATATTGGGCCGGGCTCCCGGCGTCACCAGTGACGCCAACGGTATTTCCGTAATCGGCCGGGGCACACCCGAAATATACATAGACGGTAAGAGAGTTAATTCTTTCTCCGAGGTCGAGATGCTGCAGCCCCAGGAAATTATTTCCTTTGATGTAGATAAAAATCCCTCAGCCCGATACGCGGCGGACATCACCGCCGTGATCCGAATCAAAACCAAAAGAGGGGCCTTAGCGGGCATTGCCACACAATTATACAATACCTCCCTAGTGAGCCGGGAATATTCAGACATAGCCGGACTCCGGGCCAATTTCAGCAAAGGAAAATTCAGGGGATACCTCGGATATGATTACAACGACCTGAGCAATAAAGACTATATTGACAGCTATGAATACAATTACCTGAAATCGGGCACTATACGAAACACCCAGGCCTCCACCAATATCTACGACCGGCACAACCATCAGCTGATGATCGGGACAGGATACCGATTCTCCCCAAAGCATGACCTCTCCTTCCAATATCATCTGGCGGTAAATAAAAAAGAATCCAATAACCACGGAGAGCAAACGATCCACCGCGAGGATATCCTCCAGGACCAGTTTACAATAACCGATTCGGGAAAGGACAAGTCAAATTCCAATATCATCAGTCTGGCTTACGTTTTTACCCCCTCCGATCATCACAAATTATCCTTCTGGGGCGATGGCATACTTTACAATACCACCCTAAACCAAACCATTCTGGAAGACTCCCATCAATTGGGGAATGACGATCAGATCTTTTACTACAACAAAGGTAAATCCAACGCCCAGGTCCTAAAAGTGGAATACGAATGGGGCATCAATGACAACATACAGCTGTTAGCGGGCGCCAGATACGGCAGAAGCGAAAGC
Organism: uncultured bacterium; assembly: GCA_905216195.1. GTDB lineage: Bacteria > Bacteroidota > Bacteroidia > Bacteroidales > Marinifilaceae > Culturomica. The sequence continues at coordinate 1,341 of CAJMSX010000054.1, read as the reverse complement.
GATATTGTCAGCAAGATCAGACACCAAGCCCCGACAAGCAACTATCGGACGGACAACAACATATCCGACGACAATTATGCAGGCTATATCCAATTCACCCACGACCTCAATGCCATCGGCTACCAGATAGGTCTCAGAAATGAAAGTTCGGTCTACAAAGCCGAAGCAAACGGCCAAATCATTAAAGATCATACCGAATCCAAATGGTTTCCCTCTGTATCCCTGTATTCCAATGAACTCTCAGAGATAGTGGACTTTTCTCTAAGCTACACAAGCAAGATTACCAGACCCACATTCGGTCAGCTAAACCCGGCGAAACAATACCTGAACAATCTATCTTATAAAATCGGAAATCCCTCTCTCAAAGCTACCATTAACCACAATGCCACCCTGGATCTTACTGTATGGAACAAACTCAATCTATACGCCAGCTACGACTACTCTAAAAATCCGATCCTGCTGTCAGGCATTCAGGACAAGGATAATCCCCAGATTATTGTGTTTACCCCCCTGAATATCGACAAATCCGAAACATGGGACATAGGCATCTCTTATAACCAGGAATGGAACTGGTTTGGCGTAGGCATAGATGCCGGGGTAACTTTTCCCCAGGTGAAAATACCTTTTATGGGATCGGTCCTAAAACGAAAAACCAAATCCTACTACTTTCAGGTATCAACGGATTTCACCCTAACCAAAAATACATTCTTATCCCTGAATTATAACTACCAGAGCAAGTGCATCGACCTGATGACGGATTTCACCCCCTCACACGATCTGTCGGCTTCATTAACGCAATACTTCTTTAACCGGAAGCTCGGTGTAAACCTATCGGTGACTGACATCCTGAGAAAATCGTATAGTGACTGGTTCGATAAATACGGGTATGTCGAGGCCGGACAATACAGCAAAATGGACTCCCGGAGCCTCAGGCTCACACTCCGATATAATTTCAACAATTATAAAAACGTTTATCACAGAAAATCCAACTACGACCAAGAGCTTAACAGACTCCGATGAGCAAAAAATTATCGGGACTTACACACTTTTCAGAACCCAATTCCCTGCGAAGAGAGGGGATGAACTCACTCTCTCAAAATTCCTCATTAGCCATATAATATCCGTTTCGATAAGCCCTATAGTAACGATTCAGTAACGGAGTCTTGTCTTTCATATTCTCCTCATGTTATTCAATTGTCTGCCCGTTTTTCTCCCTTAGGAATCCGATAATAAAAAAAGCCGGTGAATATCGGTATCCCTTCTCCGGGGATTCGCTACCTCAACAACGGATCAAAGACGCATCACAGACGGATCAAAAGCGACCGGCAGCGACTGTGAACC
>CAJMSX010000053.1 GCA_905216195.1 uncultured bacterium | reverse complement strand
ACGCCGCAGGATGGGGAGGAGTTCATGCTGAAACCGATGAATTGTCCTCATCACTGTGAAATCTATAAGTTTAAACCGCGTTCGTACAAAGATCTGCCGATCCGTTTTGCAGAATTCGGCACGGTGTACCGGTACGAACAGAGCGGAGAGCTGCACGGACTGACCCGGGTACGCGGGTTTACGCAGGACGATGCCCATCTCTTCTGTACGCCGGATCAGTTGAAGGAAGAGTTTATCAAAGTGATCGATATTATTTTTGTGATTTTTAAGGCGCTGGATTTCCAGGAATTTACGGCCCAGATTTCGCTGAGAGATCCGAAGGACACGGAAAAATATATCGGTACGGACGAAAATTGGGAAAAGGCTGAACGGGCCATTATCGAAGCCGCTCAGGAGAAGGGATTGAAAACTACGGTCGAATTGGGAGAGGCCGCTTTCTACGGACCGAAACTGGATTTTATGGTTAAAGATGCCATCGGACGGAAATGGCAGTTGGGAACGATACAGGTGGATTATAATTTACCGGAACGTTTCGGACTGGAATATACGGGTGCCGATAATCAAAAGCACCGTCCTGTGATGATCCACCGGGCTCCTTTCGGAAGCATGGAACGTTTTGTGGCCGTACTGATCGAGCATACGGGAGGGAAATTTCCCTTATGGCTGGCTCCGGACCAGGCCGTCATCCTTACGGTGAGTGAAAAATCGAATGAATATGCCCGGAAACTTTCGGATTTATTAAATAATTCCGATATTCGCACCGTTTTAGACGACCGGAATGAAAAAATCGGCCGCAAGATACGGGATAACGAATTGAAAAAAATACCGTATTTATTGGTTGTCGGAGAGAATGAAGCGAAGGAAAATAAGGTATCCGTACGTCGTCAGGGCCAGGGGGATATGGGAACGATGGAAGTCGAGGAGTTTATAAAGATGATTCGCCGGGAAGTAGACGGCCAGCTTGAAACGATTTATAATTATTAAAATCAGACAGTTTTGAAAGACTGTCATTTGTAAACAATATAAAAGGAGGATTTAATATAGCAACAAGAATGGAATTCAGGGGCTCACGAAACCAGGTTAAGAAAGAACCACAACACAGAATTAATGAGCTGATCAGAGCAAATACCGTACGGGTTGTCGGTGATAATATCGAGCAGGGAGTTTATCCTTTACGCGAAGCGTTGGCGATGGCGGAAGCTGCCGGAGCGGATTTGGTGGAAATATCTCCGAATGCGGATCCACCTGTATGCCGGATTATCGAATACAGCAAATTTCTTTACCAGTTGAAGAAAAAGCAGAAAGAAATCAAGGCGAAAAGTGTAAAGGTCGTTATCAAAGAAATCCGTTTCGGGCCTCAGACCGATGAGCATGATTTTAATTTTAAAGTCAAACATGCCAAAGGTTTTCTGGAAGAAGGTGCGAAAGTAAGAGCCTATGTGTTCTTTAAAGGACGTTCGATTCTTTTTAAGGATCAGGGTTCCGAAATTTTGAGCCGTTTTATCAGCGAACTGGAAGATTACGGTAAGGTGGAATCGGCTCCGAAATTGGAAGGAAAGAAAATGATCGTGGTGTTGGCCCCCAAAAAATAAGCAAGCATTCCGCCGCAAGGGTTTGTAGTCCGGGAGTTGTAAACGAACGTACTATAACGGAAGTTGTATGATTTGAAACGATTTTTATAATTCTATATTTTCTGAACACAATTAAATTACGAGAAGATGCCAAAGATGAAGTCAGTGAGTAGCGCAAAGAAAAGGTTTACTTTGACCGCTACCGGGAAAATTAAAAGAAAGCATGCTTTCAAAAGTCATATTTTGACGAAGAAAACAACCAAACAAAAGAGAAATCTTACGCACACCACTTTAGTCGATCACGCTAATTTGAAAGCCGTGAAAGCTATGCTGGTGATGTAAGCCGTGCCACGTACTGTATTAAAAAAATTATTCACCTGAATGTCATGCCGGATAAGTTTCTGTTTCAACAGAACGCTGACATTTAAAAAACAAGAATTATGCCAAGAGCTAAAAATGCCGTTGCTTCAAGAGCACGTAGAAAAAAGGTTTTAAAACAAACCAAAGGTAACTTTGGTGCCAGAAAGAATGTCTGGACGGTTGCTAAAAACACATACGAAAAAGGTTTATTGTATGCGTTCCGTGACAGACGTAAAAAGAAGTCGGAATTCCGTGCATTGTGGATTCAGAGAATCAATGCTGCCGTAAGACTGGAAGGTTTGTCTTATTCTAAATTTATGGGACTCGTCCATAAAGCAGAGATCGACATCAACCGTAAAGTTCTGGCCGATCTGGCTATGAACCACCAGGACGCTTTCAAAGCTGTGGTTGCGAAAGTGAAAGAGTTAGCGAAGTAATTATAAAAAATCGTCGAAAAGGCTGCCGGGAGGCGGCCTTTTTGTTTTTATCCGGATATAAACTTGGAAATTAGTATTATCTTTGTCTGAATCGGAACGGAATAAAACGCATCGGATGAAAATAGCTTTATTGGGATACGGCCGCATGGGAAAGGCCATTGAACGGGTTGCCCGGGAGCAGGGCCACCAGATCGTATTGAAGATGGATGTCGACAACCGGGAAAAGTGTACGGACGAGATGTTAAAAGCGGCGGATGTGGCTATTGATTTTTCTGTACCTTCGGTCGCGGTGGAACATTATAAATGGTGTTTCGATAACGGCATCCCCGTGGTTTCGGGAACTACCGGTTGGCTGGAACAGTGGGAAGAGGTGGTGGAGTATTGCCGGCAAAAGAACGGTGGTTTTTTCTATGCATCCAATTTTAGTGTGGGGGTAAATTTGTTTTTTCATCTGAACCGCTATCTGGCTAAAATGATGAGCGGTTTCCGGAATTACAAAGTATATGTGGAGGAAACGCATCATATTCATAAGTTGGATGCCCCGAGCGGAACAGCCATCACTTTAGCGGAAGGAATATTGAAAAATCATACAGACTATACGTCCTGGGAGCTGGCCGGTGGGGCCGAAACGGGGGACCATGTGTTGCCGGTAACGGCTAAGCGGGAAGGAGAAGTTCCCGGTATTCATGCCATTACTTATAAATCGGAAGTCGATGAGATAAAGATTTGTCATGCGGCTTTTTCCCGGGAGGGATTTGCCCAGGGGGCCGTGATGGCAGCGGAGTTTATGCAGGGCAAAACCGGACTTTACGGTATGGATGAGCTGCTGCAAGTAGAAAAATAGATAAGGATAAACCGGAGCGGAAAAAGGCCGGAACGGAATTTGATAAATTTGGATTATGAGAGAAATTTTAAGAAACAGATGGTTTAAGGTAACGGTAGTGCTTATCGTGTATCTCCTGTGGACGCTATGGGTCGGAAACTGGTGGTTACTCCTGGGAGTGCCGGTAATTTACGATGTTTACATCTCCCGGAAGGTACATTGGGCTTTCTGGAAAAAGAAAGGAGTAAAAAAGCAAACCAAAACGGTAGAATGGATAGACGCTCTGATTTTTGCCGTGGTGGCGGCGACATTAATCCGCATGTTTTTGTTCGAGGCGTATACGATTCCTACTTCTTCTATGGAAAAATCGATGCTGGTCGGCGATTACCTGTTCGTCAGTAAAGTCTCCTACGGTCCCAAATTACCCAATACCCCTCTGGCTGTGCCGTTTACACATCATACCCTCCCTTTCACCAAAAGTACGAAGGCTTATTCGGAATTGATAAAATGGCCCTATAAGCGTATAGCGGGGACGACAACTATCAAACGAAACGACATTATGGTATTTAATTTTCCGGCAGGAGATACCGTCATCGTCGGTATAGAAAATCCCGATTATTATTCCCAATTGCGTTCCAATGCGCGTGCTTACCAGGAATCCGAGCGGAGCCGGGGGGTGGTGATTTCGGAGCCGGCCGCCGCAGAACGGGTGAGAGAACTGATGAAGCAACGCTTTCAGATCATTACACGGCCTGTCGATAAGAGGGAAAATTACATCAAAAGAGGAGTCGGAATGCCGGGAGATGTGTTGGAGCTTAAAAACGGTCAATTGTATGTAAACGGAGTAGTGGCTGAAAACCCGGAGGAAATGCAATTCGACTATATCGTGCGTACGAACGGCATCCCTTTGAACCGGAAAAAGCTGAAAGAGGAGGTGGGGATTTCGCTGGACGATATCGGTCTGGCTTCCACTTCCGTTTACCGTTTTCCCTTGACGGTAGAAATGGTTAAAAAGCTGAAAGCTTTTCCGAATGTAACGGATATTGAACGGGTGGAGGAAACCGGAGTCAATCCGGATATCTTTCCTTTCGATCCGGAACACTATCCCTGGAATGTGGATAATTTCGGTCCGTTGTACGTTCCCAAAAAGGGCGATCGGGTGGAAATCAATCCCACCACTCTGCCCTTATACCGCCGGATCATCGAGACCTACGAAGGAAATAAGCTGGAGGTGAAAGATTCGGTCATTTACATCAATGGACAGGTCGCGGATCATTATACTTTTCAGATGGATTATTACTGGATGATGGGAGATAACCGGCATCGCTCGGCCGATTCCCGCTTCTGGGGATTTGTCCCGGAAGATCATGTAGTCGGAAAAGCCTATTTTATTTGGTTGTCCATCGATAAGGATAAATCCTTCCTGGGGAAAATCAGGTGGAATCGGATGTTCCGGTTTATCCATTGAAAAAATGAAACACTAACCGTGCCGGCGGAGGTGGGGTTTGTTTCGGGTCTGGAAGGAAGACCGGAAGACCTCTTTCGGAGGGCTACGGCTTATCGGATGAATATGAAAACTGTTTTTATAACCGGAGGAGCAACGGGTATCGGAGCTGCAAGCGTGCGGAAATTTGCCGGGGCGGGCTGGGCCGTGTCTTTTATGGATATCAACGTTTCGAAAGGGCGGGAATTGTTGGGGGAACTGTCCGGTTTCCCGCTGTTGTTTACAGCAGGAAACATCCGGCACCGGGAGGATATTGGCCGGGCTGTAGAAGAGACGGTAAAATGGTTCGGTGGATTGGATAGTATGGTGGCCAATGCGGGTATACACCGTAAAAATACGCTTTTGAGCATTAGCGAAGAGGAATTGGATCTGATGATCGATACGAACCTGAAAGGCACGGTGAATACTTTACGTATAGCGGTTCCTCACCTGATTGAGCGGGGAGGCGGAAGCGTGGTCATCAATGCTTCCGACCAGAGCCTCATCGGTAAGGCAGAGAGCTTCGGCTATGGATTGACAAAAGGAGCTTTGGGGCAGATGACCAAGAGTCTGGCCATTGATTTAGGGCCGAAAGGGGTTCGGGTGAATGCCGTATGTCCCGGAACGATACGTACGCCTCTGGCGGAGGCCGCAATCCGGAAGTGGGCGGCGGAAAGCGGGAGGAGTATAGAAGAATGCTGGGAGGAAGAAGCCGGACTTTTCCCTTTGAAAAAAGTGGGCCAGGCGGAGGACGTGGCGGAGATGATATTTTTTTTGGCCGGCGAGGCGGCCGGCTTTTGTACCGGCGGTTTATATCCGGTGGACGGCGGACTCGTAGCCGGATAAACGGAAGGAAGAACGGAGGAATCTGATAAAAAAGCGGCGGGAGCCGTTTTTTTTATGGGATTAATTTGTACCTTACGGGACAATTTAAAATCAACGCATATGGCAGGGAAAAATAAGAAGACGTTCGTGTTGGATACCAATGTGATCCTTCACGATTACAAATCCATTTATAATTTTCAGAATAACGATATCGTCATTCCGATCGTAGTATTGGAAGAATTGGATAAGTTTAAAAAAGGAAACGATCTGATTAATTTTCATGCCCGGGAATTTGCCCGTGAACTGGATAAAATTTCCGGATATGATTTTTTCAATAAGGGAGCGGAACTCGGAGAGAGACGGGGACGTTTGTTTATCCAGCCGGGAGTAAAATTTTCGGAGAAAATGAAAGCCTCCTTCAGTGAAGATATTCCCGATCACCGGATTCTGGCGATTACCGAATTTATGACGGAGAAACTGAAGGGAAAAGAAAAAGTGATTCTGGTGACCAAGGATATGAATTTGCGCATGAAGGCGAGATCGCTGGGATTATTGGCGGAAGATTATAAGACCGATCAGGTGGAAGATCTGGATTTTGCCATCAACCGGAGTGTGCGGGAAATCAATGCTTTCGATACGGATCTAATCAATAAAATTTATGAAAATAGCGGGGGAGTAGAGGTGGAAAAGGTATTTCCCGGACAGGATATACGAGGCAATAATTATTACATCCTGAAAAACGGAAACGCTTCGGTTCTGGCCTGTTACGACCCGATAAGCCGAATGGTGCGGAAAGTGGAGAAACCGAATATATTCGGTATCTATCCGAAAAATGCGGAGCAGGCGTTTGCCGTGGATGCGTTGATGAATCCGAATATTCAGCTGGTGGCGATCAGCGGCAAGGCCGGTACGGGAAAAACCTTGCTGGCTCTGGCGTCGGCCTTGCAGCAGAATAAGAGCTACGAATTTATTTATCTGGCCCGTCCCATTGTCGCTTTATCCAATAAGGATCTGGGCTATTTGCCGGGGGATATGAATGATAAGGTGGATCCTTATATGCAACCTCTTTACGATAACCTGGGGTTTATTAAGCGGCGTTTCAACATACACGGGGCGGAGAATCGTTTGATCGAAGATTTACAAAAAGATCAGAAACTGGTTATTTCCGCACTGGCATTTATCCGGGGGAGAAGTCTTTCGGATGTATATTTTATTGTGGATGAGGCGCAGAATCTTACGCCGCATGAAGTGAAGACCATTATTACCCGGGCGGGAGAAGGAACCAAGATGGTGTTTACGGGAGATATCGACCAGATCGATTCCCCTTACCTGGATAAAAAATCCAACGGGCTTTCCCATCTCTTCGATAAAATGCAGGGGCAGGATATTTTCGCTCACGTCCATCTGGAGAAAGGAGAACGTAGCCGTTTGGCGGATTTGGCCAGCGATCTGCTGTAAAGGAACGGAATAGACGCAGAATAAAAGCCACTTGTTCGGAAAAAACAGGTGGCTTTTATGGTACAACTGATTCGGTTTATACCCTTTTCAATCCGAGCAGACGAGGGATATAGGTGGCGATGTGACGGAGTTTTTTAGCTTCGTAAACGTCGGCGATATTGATCAGGATGGCGGTTTCTTCCACTCCGCCGAATCCCGGATTGATTGCCGTGCCGAAAGTCCGCATGGAAGGGGAGAGACTCATATAGGCATTGACCAGAGGAGGAATGTTTTCCCCCAATTCCCGGACGTGACGGGAGAGTATGCGATAGTCTTCATCGTAATTGTAACCGGTGAAAATGCCCTGCATTTTCTTTTCATCGATATGAATTTCCAGCGGCTGAATGGGATATACGAGTTTTTCGGTGTCCCGGAAATACTTTTTCATAAAGTAAAGAATCATGTCCCGGGCATGGATATTGAAGCTGGTGTACATGGTGACTTTTCCGAAAAAGTATTTGACGGAGGGATTCTCTACCGTCAGCGCACCCAATCCGTCCCAGAGGTTATCCAGGGCAAACAAAGATTTCCGTCCCATGCGGGTGGATTGATAGAGCGGATGGACAAAGGAACGTCCCAACTCGATCATTTGATTGAGGTATTGGTCTTTGAACCGGTCCGAGAAACGGAAGAGTTCCGTCGTGGCCAGGTTCGGTTCTCCTTCGGCATTCAGAGAAAGGTTATCGCAGAGGATATAGCGGTATCCCCCGATGATCTCCTGTTCTTTGGGATCCCAGACAATGAGTTGCTGATACGGGGTGGCGGGGTTGGTATCGAATTCGTCTATATCTATTTCCTTGCCTGTTCCGCCTCCGGCACTGCGGAACGTCAGTTCGCGGATCCGGCCGACTTCCCTCATGAGAGAAGGGGCGTTGTGGGCGTTGAAGGTGTAGATGATATTCCCGGCCTTATTGGTCTTCCGCATGAATTTGTCTTCTGTCAGTTCGGCGAGAAGTTTTTCCTTTTCGACAGGATAAATAACGGGTTGCATTTTTATATAATTGTCAATTATCGTTTGCCCATAAAGTTATGAAAGGCGGACGTTTATTCGGACTATATCCTCGGCAAATATACTATTTTCTCCTTGAATTTGGGGAGAGGGGAACTGTTTTTTACAGTTCATACAAAATTTTTTTAATTTCTTGGGCCCATTCCAAAGGTTTTTTACTTTTATCCAAAGATTGCCAGGGGATGGATTTACCGATTTTAAAGGTCAGGGTTTCGTTTTTTTTCCGGAAAGCTTCTTGGGGTAGCCACAACATTTCGATGTTGGCTTTTAAACCGGTTTTTTTCCGGAGATTCGCCAGTCTGTAAAAGAAATTTGAATTTTGTCCGCTGATGTGTATGGGCACGATATCCCGTTGGTGTTTGACGGATTCGACGATGAAGTTTTTCTGCCAGGTCAGGTCGCAGACCACGCCTTTGCTTTTGCGACTGCATAATCCGGCCGGAAACATGATCATCTGACAATCCGAGGCATAGGCCGCGGCGATGGCTGCCACCGCTTCCCGGGACATCCCTCCGTGTTTGTTTACGGGTAAAAATATGTTGTTGAGATTCCGGAGATTCAGTAAGATATCGTTTACCGGAAATTTCAGATTGGGATAGTATTTTCCTAAAAAAGAAATGAGGGCGATACCGTCGGGACCTCCCAGGGGATGATTGGAGACAAAAACGGAACGTCGGTCCGGAGACGGAAGGTTTTCTATTCCTTCGATTTGAAAAGAAAGGTTGAGGTATTCGATAACCGCGTTTGCAAAATCGATTCCCTGACGGTCGCCGTATTGCCGGATAAAATCGTTAATTTGTTCCATGCAGATGATCCGCTTCAACAGGGTATACACCAATCCCGGTATCCATTTGGCCAAACGGGGATTTTTGCTTTCGAATACCTTTTTCAGGTCTATCGGTTTAAGGCTTTCGGAGGGAATAGGAGTTTGATCCATACGTATTCATTTTACGGTTGTGGGGACAGCACCGGCGGGCTTCGGTCAGGGACGCCCGGACGATGCTGAGGCATAACCTATCTTTTTGCAAAGATAATAAAAGTGTTTATATGGCGGACTTCCGGCGGAAAATAACCCTCTGGCGGAAAAATGCCGGCCGCCGCGCTCCTTTTACATACCCGATGATTTTTATAAACTTATTTTAATAAAGAAATCACAACAGTGTTTGGGAAAGTCCCGTTAAACAAGGCATAAAATAATCTGATTATCAGATCCTAAAATAAGTTAAACTAAAATCGAAAATTATGAAACGTACTTTTTTTATTGCCACGCTGGCATTCCTGACGCTGGGTTTGTTGACGGGTTGTAACTCCATGAAAAAATTGCAGAAAGAGGCTATCGAAACTGCAGTTATCGGGCAGGTGACGCCTACTCAATTGCAAGCGGTAAACGGTAAAATCAATTTCGAATATACCGTCAAATTTGCTCCGAAACAATTTGATAAACGCATGATTTTAAAAATTACTCCCCGTATGCAATACGGTAACAGTGTCGAAAAATTACCGCCTATTTATCTGCAGGGAGAAAAAGTGAAACACACGAATTATGCGGTAGTGAATTATAAGACCGCTACGACAGTTACTCAAAAAATGACGATGAATTTCCGCGAAGGAATGCAGAATGGCGTTCTTTGGGCGGATATCGAGGCTATACATGGGAAAAAATCTTTTATGCTGACCCCGGTTATTCTGAATCAGAACGGCGTGCAGGTTTGGCAGAATTATTCCGTAAGAATCGGAGGGGTGAACTATATTCCGGTGATGACGGAAACCATTGTGCAGGATGTTCCCGCGGCCCAAGTAGGAGTGGTCAGCGGATATGTATTGTTTCCCCTGGGGCAATCCAAGATTTCCGCCAGCCAGCAGACTTCTGCCGTGATGAACGAAGCCACCCGGGCCATGAAGAAAGTGTTAGGGAACCCCAATGCTACCATTACCAATATGTTGTTGTACGTTTCCAGTTCCCCGGAAGGAGCGGAACGCTTAAATAAGAACTTGACCAATAGTCGCTTTAAAGCTGCGAAAACCTTTTTTGAAAAGGATTTGGGAATTTCCGGTATGCCGGTCGTTAAAAATGCCAAATTCGTTATTCCCCAAATGGTTTCCGAAAACTGGGACGGTTTATATTTGTTGCTGAACGACTCCAACATTCCGAATAAGGAGGATTTGATCAACGAACTGAAAAATACGAGCAGTGTCAGCCGTCGGGGAGCTTTGCTGGATTCCTATATTAAACAATATCCGGAACTGACCAATGTAATTTTGCCTTTACTGAGACGGGCTGATTTCTTCGTATTTTATACCGTACCTGAAGTGGTGCAGGAAGAAATGGAACTGACCTATTTCATTCCTCAGGCCGCTGAAAGGACACCGGCAGCCGGTACCCAATGGAACTGGCAGTTGCTGAACGATCTGGCCGTGATTGCCATCGATAATCAAGATTACGAGGCTGCTCAGAAATTGCTGGAAGCCGCCATTGTGTTGAAACAGGATCCGGCGATTGAAAATAACCTGGGAATCGTATATGCCAAGCAGGGAGATATGACGAAAGCCCGTGAAATGTTGAATAAAGCGCAAATTAAAAAAGAGGCCCAATACAATCTGGGATTGATTCTGCTGCAACAAGGTGATTACCAGCAAGCCGTATCTTATCTGAAAAATAATCCGAATATCAATCTGGCTTATGCTCAATTGATGGCCGGAGATAATGTAGCTGCTTTGAATACTTTCAAAAAACTGAAACTGACCGATGGAACCGAATATTATCTGATGGCGGTAGCTGCTGCACGGGCCAAAGACGTCAACACCATGACGATGGCTTTACAGAAAGCCCTGCAATTGAATCCCCGGCTCAAGCAACAAATCGCTACGGATGCAGAATTCCAACCCTATGTCCATAATGCGATTTATCAGCAATTGATCAAATAAGCCGCTTGTCGTTATGGTTTATAGTCTTTCGACTATAAACCATAACTGCATTTATCGGTAATGGTGTTCTATTTTTTGCCAGGAAATATTCCGGATGCTGGCGGCGGTGAACCACAGGCAAATGCCCACGAGGATCAGCCCGGCTATCACACCTCCCGGAAACCAGGTTAGAATAAAATGGAAAATTCCGAAAAAGAGGGCGATGCCGATCGTCATCAATAATTTGAAAATAATCCCGCCGGCTTCCACCGCACTTTTTTCCCTGGAAAAAGGAAATACCGCTACCATTCGTACGCTGAGCAGGGTGATGAGTGTAATCACGCCCAGGATAAAAAGGATGTCGTCTATATGAGATATTCCGGTAATAAACAGCACGATAGCGGCAGTTATTATATAGATGGGAAGAAAATATTTGAGATATACGGCTTTAAAAGCTCCGAGGATCAGGATTCCGGGACGGCGAAGCGGTTTGGATTGGTAAATCCACAACATATTTCCCATGGAATTATATCCCATGTTACTGCTTATGATGAAGGCGGCGATCAGGGTAAAATAAAGGGGAAGAAAATAAGAAAAAGGAGGTTTATCTCCTCCCGGATGTCTAAATTCAGCGAAAAAAGTAATCCCGAACATAACGACCACGTAGGCAATGGTCGGAAGAATGGCTTCTTTGAATTTCGTGTTCCCGCTGGCTAATCGCCAACTCAGGACAAAAGCCTCTTTTTCCAGGGGGTCACGAATGAAAAGGGTTTTCAGAAAATGCATACATTTTTCCTTTTTCTTCCGCAGGGTTTCTTTTGCCGGAAGAGACTCTTCCGATTCTTTCAGATGTAACATGAAGTAGGGAGCAAACCATTTGAACGTAATATAGGCGGAAAAAAGAGGAAGCAGCAGGCCAAAAACAGCCGGCAAAACGAGGTGTAGAGGAGATTCCAGGAAAAATCCGCTTATGGCGGTGAACCAAAGAGGAGGAAATGCATACCAACCGGGAGATAAAACGGCTACGTCAATTTCCAGAATAGAACGGTCCTGAGCGAGCAGCTGATATCCGCCTACAGTGATGACGATCAGTATGATTTGCAGATAACTGATCATTTTTTTAAATTTTTCGCCGGAAGTAAAACGCATGCAAGCCATATATAACAGATTCGTCAACAGAAGGGCGAAAAAGGTATTCAGAAAGGTCGCTATCACCAGGGAAAGGGCGAGGAGCAGATTATGCTTAAACAGCAGAATAAAAAAAGGAATTAAAACGCCGCAAAAGGTCAGAAAAAACATATAGTATCCCACCGCCAGAATTTTAGCCGAAGAAATGGTGCGGGAGTCTACCGGTAAACGCAGTAAAATATGGGCGTCCCGCGTATCGAATAAGGATTGGGAATATTCCGATAAAAAAGAAAGAATAAACATCATCAGAATCATGCAATGGAAAAAGAGGAGAGCCGTCAGTAGGCCGGTGCCTCCCAGAGGCATGAGGAAAGAAAGAGAACCTACGACAGCGAGACTGATGCCCTGTTTCAGGAGGGCGTTGTTGAATGATTTATCGTTTTGAGAAGAGAGGTTTTTCGATATCCGGTCGTCTACCGTGAGCCGGACGCGTAGGATCTCCGTCATTTGCTGAAAATTTACGCCCGAACGGGTGAATACTCCTTTAAAAGCCTGGAGTATAACGAGTAAGAAACGGATCATAGGTTTTCTTTTTCGAAAGTATTGATAATTTGTTCCGCTTTTGCCGTATGGTCGGTTGCCCCGGTCAGTTTGGCAAAGAGAGATTCCAGGGAATCCGAACCGGATTGCTGTTTGAGTTCGGTTGTCGTTCCGTCGGCCACTATCCGTCCGTCGTTAATCAGCAGGATACGGCTGGAAATTTTCTCTACCACATCCATGAGGTGAGAACAGTAAAAAATCGTTTTTCCTTCCCGGGCGAGCCCGGTTACCATTTCCTTGACGATGATTACCGAATTGGCGTCTAATCCGTTCAGCGGTTCGTCCATAAACAGGATATCGGGGTTGTGAAGGAGGGCTGAGATGATGTGGATTTTTTGTTTCATTCCCTTGGAAAATCCGTTCATGCGTTTGCGGGCCTGTAATCCCATTTCGAACAATTGGAGTAAACTGTGGATTTTCTGGTGGGAAACCTCGGGTGAGAGTCCGTAGAGGGAAGCGATAAACTCCAGGTATTCCAAAGGCGTGAGGTGTTCGTACATGACGGCATTTTCGGGAATATAACCGATCCGGCGTTTTATTTCGAGGCTTTCGGTGCGGAGGTCGTGCCCCAGAATGTTTACTTCTCCTTCGTATTGCCCTAATATGCCGCAGAGGATTTTTACCGTGGTCGATTTACCGGCTCCGTTGCTTCCGAGATAACCGATGACTTCACCGGGGGCAATACTCATATCTATGCCTTTCAGTACATTATTATCTCTGTAGCTTTTGCGGAGGTTATGGACCCGGATGACGAAATTTTCCATACTCATAAGATTTTATCGGGATTTTTTTTAATGAAGTCTTTCCAGTTTTTGGAAGAGGCACTGTCTGTGCCCGGCAGATCTCGTTGGAGATAATGGCAGTATGCAATGGCAATGGCGTCGGTTTCGTCCAGGGTTTCGGAAGTGGTCGTGATATCCATGAATTTTCCCAGCAGGAGAGCGATTTGTTCTTTCGAAGCCGTTCCGCTGCCGGTTACGCTCATTTTTATTTTCCGGGGGGCGTATTCGAAAATCGGAATGTCCCGTTGGAGAGCTGCTGCGATGGCGACGCCCTGCGCCCGTCCCAATTTCAGCATGGATTGTACGTTTTTACCGTAAAATTGAGCTTCTATGGCCAGTTCGTCGGGATGATAGGTATCGATCACCTGCAGGGTGCGCTTAAAAATACGTTGTAATTTGATGTAAGGATCGCTGATTTTATTCATATCCAGAACGCCGGATACGAGGAGTTGCGGTTTCTTCTGCCGGCCGGAAGTCCGGAGAATGGCATATCCCATAAAATTGGTACCGGGATCTATTCCCATGATTAGTTTTTCCATAGTCAAAATACAAACGCCCCTGTCCGCCAGACGAATTGATCGGTGAAGGCAAGCCGGATTGAAATGATCAGATTTCCTTCAGCATACTGCTGAAACAAAGATAACGATTTTTGTATGCGGAAATCATTTTTTCTTCGAGAATCGGTACGTACTGCTGTGAAAAATCGTTCAATTCTTTTTCCGTATCGAAAAACAACTGTAGGGAATAGGTTTTCCCTTCCGGTTGATCGATGGACACTTTGGTAAAGAGGATGTCTTTGACCGGATCCTGTTGCTCGAGAAAAGGAATAAAATTTGCCCGGACAAATTCGACCCATTCGGTTTCGATTTTTTCGTCGATCAGATAGGTGGTATTGTAAATATAACGCATCACAGTTGTGTTAAAGGGAGTGAAGTCCCGGAATTGGAAAAAGATCCGGGAAACCGGATCTTTCCCGTATTTATCGGATCATAGGGGTGCCCATGAAGGCTTGCAAAACCTCCGGAATGCGGATGCCTTCGGAACATTGGTTATTTTCCAGAAGAGCGGCGACAATACGGGGCAAAGCCAGAGAGCTGCCGTTCAATGTATGAACCATAGTGGTTTTTTTGTCTCCTTTGTTCCGGTAACGTAATTTCAGGCGATTGGCCTGAAAATCTTCGAAATTGGATACCGAACTGACCTCCAGCCATTTTTCCTGAGCTTTGGAATAGACCTCGAAGTCGTAAGTGAGGGCGGAGGTGAAGCTGATGTCTCCACCGCACAGGCGGACAATGCGATAAGGCAGACCGAGTTTGAGCAGAAGTCCTTCCACGTGTTTGACCATGCCTTCCAGAGCTTCGTAAGAGGTTGCGGGTTTGGTGATCTGAACGATTTCCACTTTATCGAATTGATGGAGGCGATTCAGACCGCGTACGTCTTTTCCGTAGGAACCGGCTTCCCGGCGGAAACAAGCCGTGTAGGCCGTATTTTTGATGGGAAGTTGTTCGCCTTCTACAATCATATCCCGGTAAAGGTTGGTTACCGGAACTTCGGCCGTAGGAATCAGGTATAATTTATCTTCGTTGATGTAATACATCTGTCCGTCTTTGTCGGGTAATTGTCCCGTTCCGTAGCCGGAGTCGGCATTGACGACGAGAGGGGGCAGGACTTCCTCGTATCCGGCTTTGATGTTTTCATCCAGGAAGAAATTGATCAGAGCACGCTGCAACCGGGCCCCCAAACCTTTATAAACCGGGAAACCGGCCCCGGTAATCTTTACTCCGGTTTCGAAATCGATCAGATTGTATTTCTTGGCCAGCTCCCAGTGGGGCACATCGCTTTCCTGAGGCAGGGGAATGTTTTCGACGATTTTTACGATTTGATTGTCGGCTTCCGATTTCCCGCAGGGGACGGAATGATGGGGCAGATTGGGCAAACGGAGTAAAATTTCGTTTAACTGAGTCATCGTTTCATTCAATCGGAGAATTAAAGCTGCAATCTGTTCTTTCAGTTCGGTCGTCTGGGCGCGGGCCTGTTCGGCTTCTTCTTTTTTACCGGCTTTCATCAGACTGCCGATTTCTTTGGCAATGCTATTCATCCGGGCCTGTTTCGATTCGGATTCCTGCTGAATTTTCCGGCGTTCTCCGTCGAGATATAAGATTTTTTCCACGTATTCCCGGGCATCGAAATTTTTGACAGCCAGGCGTTCGATGACCGTTTCTTTGTTTTCCTGAATAAATTTGAGACTCAACATAATAATTAGGTTTTGATTTAATGTGGAAAGACAGCGGGCCGGAGCGGTCTTATCTTCCGGTTTACCGAGGCGGGGATTTCCCGTAGTCGGATGTTTTTCAAGGGGTAAATATATAAAAAAACTCCTGTATCGTTTACAATACAGGAGCTTAATATTTGTTTTGTTGACTTACTCTTCCGTATTTTCAACGGTAGCTACCGGTTTTACGGAAACATAGGATCTGTTGTTTTTCTTTTTCACAAATACCACTTCTCCGTCCGTGAGGGCAAATAAAGTATGGTCTCTGCCTATACCTACATTCACACCGGGATTGTGTACAGTACCTCTCTGACGAACCAGAATATTACCGGCTTTGGCGAGTTGTCCGCCCCAGATTTTAACTCCTAATCGTTTACTTTCGGATTCGCGGCCGTTCTTGGAACTGCCGACCCCTTTCTTATGTGCCATATCGTATAAAAATTTTAGAGGTTACAAGAATTATTACATTAAGCGTTGATCGCTTCGATCTGGATCTGCGTCATGCACTGACGGTGTCCGTTGAGCTTTTGATACGTTTTTCTCCTTCTTTTTTTGAAGATGAGCACTTTGTCGGCCTTGAGGTGAGCCAATACTTTTGCGGTAACTTTAGCGCCTTCTACTTTCGGCGTACCGATTTTGATGTTACTTCCGTCTTCTACGAGAAGCACGTTTTCAAATTCGACCTGAGCCCCTTCTTCGGCTTCCAGTCTGTGGACATACAGTTTGCGGTCTTTTTCTACTTTGAACTGCTGTCCTGCGATTTCAACAATTGCGTACATTCTAAATTGTTTTAATGTTAATACCATGGGGTGGGAGGTGTTCCGCTTATTGTACCCCTGAGGAAAAAATTCGTGGTGCAAAAGTAGTATTTATTTCGGAGATAGCAAAATATCCTGAGTTTTTCTTCAGGTAAACGGAGGAAGGGTGTATACCGTTTAATTTTCAGGGAGAGAGAGAAAAATCCCGCTAAAGGTTTATTTTTGCCTCTTGGTATGTTTTTTGTTATAAAAACTCTTTTTAACTTTAATAAAATGAGAAGAGTTGTTTTTTTAGGAATATATTTTGTGCTGTGTTGGCTGGGAAAGGCAGAGGCTCAGGTGTTGGAGGGAAGGATTACCGATCAGGAAGGAAAAGGTGTAGAGGGAGCTACGGTGTACGTCAAGGAAGCGGCACAGGGATGTGCTGCGGATGAAAGGGGGGCTTTTCGTATCCCTTTGCCTACCGGGAATTACAGTTGTGAAATCAGTTGTCTGGGATTCGAAAAACAGTTTTTGCAGGTGGAAGTGAAGGAAGGAAGGGAACCCTTGCTGATCCGGCTGGAACCGGCCGTTTATCAGTTGAGGGAAGTGAACGTATCCAGCGGGGGAGAAGATCCGGCCCGTTATATCATGCGGCATGCCATTGCCAGGGCTCCTTACCATCGGAATCAGGTCAGACGGTATGTGTCTGAGGTATATACGAAAGGGACGGCCCGTTTAGACAAGGTGCCTCGTTTATTGATGCTCGGTGCGGATGCCCGGAAAGAAATCGGGCCGATGATCGGGAAATTGTTTTTGCTGGAATCCGTGATGGAAATCGAATTCACGGCCCCCCATGAATATGAACGTAAAATTCTGGCGTTTTCCAGTACGATTCCGGACAATATGGATCCCGGAGACGCCCTGAATATTATTACGGCTTCGATTTACGATCCTTCGGTGATGAATGTCGTTTCTCCTTTAGCACCCGGGGCCTTTTCTTATTATCGTTTCAAGTTCGCCGAGTGCTATAGCGAAGGGAAAATGACGGTAAATAAAATCCGGGTGGAACCCCGTAAGAAGAACAGTCAATTGCTGGACGGGTGGATTTATATCGTAGAAGACAACTGGAGCGTGGTGAATTTTGATTTTGTAATAAAAGTGATGGGAATAACGGCCCGTCTCAAGGGCGTTTTTCACGAAGTGAAACCTACCGTTTTTTTGCCGACTTCTTACGATATAGACGTGAATGTAAAGACCTTCGGGGTGAGGGCCGGCGGAAAGTATTATTCTTCCGTAAAGTATAAAGAGGTGGAGGCGATTTCCGAAGACAGGGAATTAGCCGGAGGAGACTTTCCGGAAATACAAAAAGAAAAGGGGGAGATCCGGAAGCCGTCGGCTAAGAGGGAGAAGGCCGAAAAGCAACTGGAAGCGCTGGCATCCAAGGAAAAGCTGACGACCCGGGAAGCTTATCGCATGGCCCGGCTGACCCAGCAACTCCTGGAACCGCAACGTTCGGATACTGTACCTCCCCTGGAAATCCGGGAAATCCAGCAACAGGATAAGGTCACGGTGGATAGTATGGCTACCCGGCGGGATTCCTCTTATTGGGTAAAAATGCGCACGCTGCCTCTCCGGAAAGAGGAGATCGTCAGTTATCAGATTAAGGATAGCCTGACGGAGGTGGTGCAGCGGAATTACCGGGAAACCGATTCTTTACGCCGGTTCCGGAAAAAAATCGGACTCGGAGAGATCATAGAGGGGGGAGAAGGGCGTTTGGGAAAGCAGGTCTTTCTGAGCTATGACGGTCTCCTGAAGGCCGTACCGGAATATAATTTTGTGGACGGTTTCCGCATCGGGCAGGGATTCGATCTGCATTTTCGCCTGAAAAGGGGTAAGGATCTTCACCTCCGCCCTTCCCTATATTACCTCACGGCTCGGAAAACCGTGTGGTGGGAAATAAAAGGACAATACGATTATGCTCCGATGCGCAGCGGACGATTGACGCTGGGTTTTGGAGAGGTGTCTGCCGATTATAAAGGAGAACGAGGCTCCCTGAGGTTGGAAAATTCGCTGACTTCCCTGGTCTGTGCCGATAATTTCATAAAGTTTTACGGAAAGCGGTATATCGGTTTACAGAACGAGATAGACCTGCTGAATGGATTCAATATGCTGTTGGGAGGTAATTATGAAAAGCGTCAGGTGCTCGGAAACCATATTTCTTACAATTTTTACAAAAAGGATCCTGAATCCAACAGCCCTGTAACGGAAGGAGGCCGAGCTATGCCCGACAATACTGCGCTTTCCTTTTTCGTACAGGCGCAGTATACCCCCCGCTGTTATTACCGGGTGGAGAATGGCCGGAAAAAATATGTACGCTCGGCCTGGCCTTCTTTTGCGGCCCGTTATGAGAGAGGGATTCCGGTAGGTTCGTCGGAGTATCGGAGCGCTTACGATCGCCTGGAAGTCGGTGTGGCTCAGCGTATAAAACTGGGTATTTTTAACCGGATTCAGTACCGGGTGGCTGCCGGTAAGTTTTTTTCCCGGAAGGAATTGTATTTCCCCGATTTCAAACACTTTACTACTACCGGGTGGATCTTGAACCGGGATGAGTTTGCCGGCGGTTTTTTCCTGGGGGTTTATTATGAATTATCGACCCACGATCGATGGTTGGAAGGGGCTTTGAATTATACTTCTTCTTATCTTTTGGTGAAGCGTTTACCTTTTATGCAGCGGTTTTTCTTTAACGAAGCCTTGCATCTGCGGTATATATGGACTCCTGCGATGCGGAATTACGAAGAATGCGGTTATTCGATCGGACTGGAAACCCTGGGAAGAGTAGGCGTATTTTTCGGTTTCGACCGAAAAGGTTACCGGGGAACGGGTTTCCGGATTTCGGTACAGTTTTAGCGGGCATACGCGAAATCCGGTCCCATCCGTTGCTCAACTCCAGGCGGCTGCCGGAATAAAATTCCTGATTCCCGGAGATTATTCCGCCGTTTCCAATCCGAAGTATTCCCCTTTGCGCGTAGCCGGTATGCCATATTTCATCCAGGCGGGCATGGGAGCTCCTTTGAGGAAATGATCGAAAAACTGCTGTTGACGGACTACGAGATCTTTTTGGTTTCGTCTTTCCGCCAGGTTGTGGGCTTCCCGGTTGTATTGCAGCATCCAGACGGGTTTCCCTAAGCGCCGTAAAGCCATAAACAATTCGATACCCTGGTACCAGGGCACGGCCCCGTCCTGGTCGTTGTGCATGATTAACAGCGGAGTTTCGATCCGGTCGGCTTTGAATAAAGGGGAATTGGCTACATAAAGTTCCGGAGCTTCCCACAAATTGCGGCCGATACGGCTTTGCGTATGTTCGTATTGGAATTGCCGGCTCTTGCCGGTACTCCAGCGGATACCTCCGTAAGCACTGGTCATATTGGCTACGGGAGCTCCGGCATTGGCGGCTTTGAACAGGCGTGTGCGGGTAATCAGGTAGGCCACCTGATAGCCTCCCCAGCTTTGTCCCTGTATGCCGATATGGTCCCGGTCGACCCAGGAGTTTTGGCAGAGGCTTTCCACTCCGGGAATAATGGAATTATAGGCACATTCCCCCGGGATTCCGGCTACATAATGGATGTCGGGAACGAAGACGAGATACCCCTGGCTGCAATAAAAAGCATAGTTGATCGCCGAACGGCTGGGAGCCGGAGCGATGTAATTGTAGAGTCCGTCCGATCTTCTTTCGTAAAAATAAAGGATCATCGGATATTTCCGGGAAGGATCGAAATCTTCCGGTTTATAAAGGATACCTTCCCTTTTTTCTCCTTCCAGGGAAGTCCATTTTACCAGTTCGGCGGTTCCCCAATTGTATTCTTTCATTTGCGGGTTGATGTCGGAAACACGCTTTTCTGTTTTCCAGTCGTTGAAGGTGACATACATATCGGGTGAAGTATTGAAATTGGCCTTGGAGTATATATAGGTGCCGGCTTTGGAAGCTTTGGTAAGCAGGGAAAAACTATAGCCGTCCAGTACATGGATTTCCGGGGCTTTCGCTTTGCCCGGACACCAACTGGCATAGCCGTGTTTTTTGGTATGGTGGTCGAATACGGTCAATAAGACTTTCTCCTTGGAAGTCAGGAAGCGTTTTTCCGGATCGGTTGGGAAATAACGGTAGGATCGGTTTTCCTGGCGTCCCTGTCCCCGGGTAAGGCATAGAGGTGCGGCTTTTCCGTCCGGATCTAACTGCCAGATGTCGTAGGCATCGTAAACCAGCAGAGCCCGGTCATTTTCCAGCCATCCGGCGTATCCGTAAGGAGAGGGATCGTCGGGAATGTCATTTTTTTCGTCCCAGAAATTCACCGGCATCCCTTCGGTCAGGCAGACGGTTTTGCCGGAGGAGATGTGATACGTAAACCAATTTTTGGCTTTCCGGTCGTACCAGAACAGGTAATTCCCTCCGGGAGAACTATTCACATGGGCTCTTAAAGCTTTCATAACCGGAATACGTTCGGCCGTATGAGTGTTGATCAGGCTGATATCGTTGACAGAGGCGCCGGTCCATTGCTGTTCCAGCAGATAATCGGTCGGATCGCAAGCCAGGACCAGGGGAGAATTACCTTCGCGGATCAACGCTATGGCTTCGCGGTTACGGTCGGTCAGCAGAAGGGGTTCGGAAGGCTGTTCCAGATGCAGGGCACACATATAGGTCTTTTTCAGATCCCGTTCCCGTTTGATCAGTTGTACCGGCGGAATTTCCGGTTCGGCATAATGCCACAGATCGAACTCCGCCGTTTCAAAAGCTATCCGTGTCGTGTCTTTAGGAGGAAGAACAGGAGCGATACCCAGATAAATGTGTTTTCCGTCCCGGCTAAAAAAGGGGGAGCTATGTTCGTTGAGGGACCAGTTACGGGGTATTTTATTCCTGTCCGAAGAAATCAGGACTTGAGCCTTATCCTGTTGCACATCGGCATAATAGAGATCACAGATTTTGAATCTGCTGCGAAGCGTATCTACTCCCCCCAGGAAAACGAGCTGCCGGCCCGTTTCGTCGAAAACCGGCAGGGTATAAAAACTGTTTCCCCCCACCAGTTCGCGGGAACGGAAAGCGGGTAAGTCGATAACGATCACCTTCTGGGAAGTCGGCCGCTCAGGACGGGGAGCTTGGAGGACAGCGGCTAATCTATTCCCCTGCTTATTGAATACGTATGACTTTACCCTTTCGAGGGTATCCTGCTTACCGCTGGGAAAGTGATGCAGGATCAGGGCCGTATCCTTAGCTGACAGATAAGCCATGTACTCCGTAGCTTCTTTTCCCATTTGCCAGGAGGTTACGTCGGGATATTTGAGTTGACGTCCGTCCGTCAACCGGATAACAGCCAATGAATCCAGGGGCCTTTTCGTTTTTTTTATTTTAGCCTGCCGGATCTGTTGAAAAAGAGGTTTGATCAGGCAAACGGCATATTTGCCGTCGGGGGTCAGTCCGGCCCGATAACCCCGTTCGACGGTAAATTCCCGTTGACCGGTGGTTTGTCGGATCACCAGGCGGGAATCCCCTTCCTGGGGCCGGATTTCGAAACTGATCCATTTTCCGTCCGGCGTGATGGACGGCGAGGCCAGGCTCTTCCAGGAGTCATAAACGGAATGATCCAGTACTTTTTTCTGGGCATTGACTACTGAAGGTAGTCCGAAACAGTATACGGATAGCAGCAAGAAGGTGCTGATAAAGAATTTTGACGTTTGCATAGTTCAGTATATTAGGGTTGGATGGACAAATATATAATTTTTTATAGTAATTTTGGGGTCGGAATAATTGGAAAGAAAATGAAATATTTAGCGAGGTTTATCATGTGGCTCGGCGGTTGGAAGTACAGGGGAGAACTACCGAAAGAAAAAAAAGCGGTAATCATCTCCGTCCCTCATACTTCGAACTGGGATTTTGTCTGGGGGGAACTGGCTTTTTTAAGTCAGGGAATCCCGGCTTATATTTTGATGAAAAAAGAATTTTTCTTTTTTCCGCTGGGATTGTTGTTAAGGGCTTTGCGGGTGATTCCGGTCGACCGGGGCAAAAAAGACAGTCATTTGGTGGGACAGATGATCACCGAATTTAAGAAAAGGGATTCGATGTATTTGTGCATTACACCCGAGGGTAGCCGGAAAAAACGGAAAAAGTGGAAAAAAGGTTTTTTGGTGATAGCCCGGGCCGCCGGGATACCGGTATATCTCGGAAGAATAGATTATAAGGAAAAATTTTGTGAAGTAGGTCCGTTGTTCTGGCCGACGGAGGATACAGAAGCCGATCTCGATTATATTATGAATACCTATCGGGATGCTCATCCGAAACATCCTGAGAGATTTTCCTGGGGAGAATGAAGGGAAAGGAATGCACAACTTATGAAAGTCCCGTTATGAAAATAGCATTGGTTCAGGCTGCTCTGGCCTGGGGAAATGTCGAGGAAAACCTGAAAAACTTCGACGATAAAATAGCCCGGTGTACCGGTTGCGACCTGATTATTTTACCGGAAATGTTTACTTCCGGTTGTATGATGGTAAAAAAAGAAGAAGAAATTGCCAGGGCTGAAAAAATAAAAACCGCTTCTTTTTACGGTAAAGTACGTCAGGAAATGCTACGATGGGCCGTATGTCAGAAAGCCCTGGTCCTGGGATCGACGGTATACGGGGAAGGAGGCAGGTATTACAACCGGCTGATAGCCGTAACCCCCGAGGGAAATTGTTATTTTTACGACAAACGGCATTGTTTCCGCATGGGGGGAGAAAACGAACATTTTACGGCCGGAAACCGGCAGTTGATTTTCCAATTCAAAGGGATAAGAATAGCCGCTTTTATTTGTTACGATTTACGTTTTCCGGTTTGGAGCAGGAACCGGAA
The DNA here is from genome assembly GCA_905216195.1 of uncultured bacterium. Taxonomy (GTDB): domain Bacteria; phylum Bacteroidota; class Bacteroidia; order Bacteroidales; family Marinifilaceae; genus Culturomica. The sequence goes on along the minus strand of CAJMSX010000053.1, from coordinate 107 downwards.
AGAGTATTACGATATAGCCGTTTATATCGACAACTGGCCGGAAACCCGCCTGGAGGTGTGGCAAACATTGTTGAAGGACAGATCGATAGAGAATCAGGCTTATGTGG
>CAJMSX010000052.1 GCA_905216195.1 uncultured bacterium | reverse complement strand
AAGGCTGTAAACAATCCTTTCAACACCTGTAAAGCAAGCAGTATCCCTCCGACAAACAATATACCGTAATATTGAAGTTTAATTCCTCCCCATTCCCAAATAACCGGATCTAGGTTCCAATGTATATAAGCTTCCATCTTTCGGATTTTATAGTTAAAGATTATCTTCACAAGCCGTTTCTACATTCAGTAAAAATAAACCACTCTCTATCAGTTTCAAAATATTTTACGTAAAAAGTAATATTCAGATAGAGAAATATTCCATAAATGGGGAAAGAAGTAAAATTCAAAAGAGACCGATCGATAAAAAAGAAGTTAATAACTATCTATTCTTCCTAAATTTACATTAAAAGCCAAACTTTTGGACATTTCCGCTCGTTGATAGGGAACAAACTTAAAAACGACAAGATCATGAAAAACGGAAGTTCACATTTAGTAGCAGGGATGGCATTCGGAGCATTACTGGGAGCCTGCGCCACTTATTTGATTATCAAAAACAAAGCTACTCTGAAAAGAGAATTCGAAGAAGTAGCCGACAAAGTAAAACACGGCGTTCACGACATGGCTCATAAAGCCAAAGAAAAAGCGGAAGAATTCGGAGAAAAAGCTAAAGAAAAAACAGAAGAATTCGGTTACAAAGCTAAACAAGAAGCGAACAAAACCGCCGGAGAGTATGACTTCAAAAGTCAGAACTTAAATGACAAAACTTCAGGAAAAACCTATTAAAAAGGCATGGAAAAAGAGCCTGAAAAACTCCTGAATGATTTTAAGGAACGAATTTTCAACTTTATCGGGTTGAAACTCGAACTCCTTAAATTAAACGCTTACGAAAGAGTCGCTAAAATTATAGCGATTCTTTCGCATAGCCTCATCCTTCTGCTCCTGGCCTTTTTCACCATTTTATTCATATTCATCGCTTTGGGATTTTTCCTGGGAGGACTGCTGAACAGCGTGGCTCTCGGATTTCTGATCGTAGCGGTAATATATGTGATTTTGCTGATCTTAGCATTTTACGAGAAAAAAGGAATACAGGATGCCATTATGAATATTGTGATCGAAGCCATACAGGAAAAAGAAGACGAAGATAATGACGATGACGATGGAGACAAAAAAGAAGATGGAGACCGAACAACCGATGCCTCCCAAACAAGCACCTCAAGCGAAACCGGAAGCCGGAAGCCTGCGGAAGAAAAAACTGACTCCCCTTCAGCAACTGATTGCTGAAAAAATAGAATTACGTCGCCGTTGCCGAACAGAACAACAAACTATTCTGGATAATTGGGCATACCTCAAAGAGAATTCCGGGAAAATGATTTTCTCGGGAATCACCGATCTGCTTTTTCCACAACGGAAAATCAAACCGAACAAGAAGAAAGAAAAAAAATCAGGCTTCTGGGAAAAGATCACCAATAATCTTCCTTATTATCTGGCCGTAGCCCGCGAAGGGCTTTCCGTCGCCTGGTATCTGACGCGGCCTATTTATCTCAAATGGCTGATGTCCAGAAGAAAATAGTTCTTTCGCATACCTTTTACATCCCGTAGGTCAAAAGCGAAATCCGATCGTACACCACGCTTAATATGCCCAGCAGAAATATACCGGCCAGGCAAAGAATAAGACTGATACGGGTATATCCATCGGAACGAAAAGCGGGAATAGGATTTTCATTCTTCTGGATAAACATAGCCTTTACAATCAACAAGTAGTAATACAGGGATAGAATCGTATTGACCAGGGCTAACAACACCAGCAGGTAAAAACCTTCCCCTGCCGCAGACATAAAAATAAAAAACTTACTGAAAAATCCGGCAAAAGGAGGAATACCGGCCAGGGAGAACAAAGAAAACATCATGACCGCACTCAGACGGGGATTGGTAGTATATAAACCGTTATAATCCTCCAGCCGCACTCTCCCGCTTCGCTGCTCTATGATGGAAATGACCCCGAATACCCCCAGGTTGGAACATAGATAAACCAGTACATAATATACCAGAGCAGTCATCCCCTGAGAAGTTCCGGCAATTACACCCAACATCAGATAACCGGCCTGCGAAATGGAAGAAAAGGCCATAAACCGTTTCAGATTTTGCTGTCTCAAAGCGAACAGATTAGCTACGGTAATGGTCAACAGAATAAGACCGTACAACATTCCCTGCCACTGAGCTGCGATCGGAGCGAATACCTTGACCAATATCGCCATCAGCACAAATACCGCTGACCCCTTGGAAATTACCGACAGATAGGAAGTCACTGCCGTAGGAGCACCCTCATAGACATCGGCCGTCCACAAGTGGAAAGGAACGAGAGAAATTTTGAATCCCATGCCTACAAAGAAAAATACAAAAGCCATCAGTTGAAGCGGACTTCCCGTTATGCCGGCCGGAACATCCTCGAAATATAAGGTCCCCACCGTTCCGTAAATCAGTGAAATGCCGTACAGCATCAATCCGGAAGCAAACACAGCCGACAAGATGTATTTTGCGCCGGCCTCCGCGGAATTATGTTTGTATTTATCGAAAGCCACCAAGGTAGCCATAGGAACGGAAGCCGTTTCCAGACCGATAAAGAACAAAAGAAAATTCCCGGAGGAAATCATAAAATACATCCCCAACAAAGTAGAAAGCATCAGCACATAAAATTCCCCCCTTTTGATCGCCGTCTCCTCCCGGCTCAACCAGTTCCGGGCCTGCATAAAAATAATCAGCGTACCGATATTCAAAATCGATTTCATCACCGACATAATGGGAGAATTGACGTACATGCCTCCGAAAGCCTGCCCATCCGGCATAGGCCTCAGGTTAATTAAGGTGTGCAAACCCAACAGGATACAGGCAAACAAATGAAAATAACGTCTCGGCTTCCCCGTTAAAAATAAATCGATCAATAACAAAAGCACCGTCACTACGATCAGCGATATTTCTTCTCTCAAATACAACAAATTCGTAAAGTCCATAATTGTCCAGGTATATAATAAAGTTTCCCTTTTTCCTAACACTGTGGGTTTTGCCCCGTTTTTCTAAACCTCAGTCATTTCTATTTTAATTGTTCGATAACGGGCAGCACGCTTCCGTCGATCATATTCGAAATCCATAAGGGGGCCAGACCGATTCCCGCCACAGCCAGGATCAGGCAGATCACGGCAAATCTCTCGTCCCAGGTGGCGTCTTTTAAAGTCAGATGAGCAGGATTCACTACGCTTCCGTATAATAGCTTACCTACCACGCGCAAAATATAAACGGCAGTTATAACGATCGAAGTAGCTGCAACAATCGTCATCACCCGATGAAAAACGTCGGCATGCTCGAAAGCCCCTACGAAAACCGTCATTTCCGCCACAAACCCGCTTAAGCCCGGTAACCCCAGAGAGGCCAGACCCGCTATGACGTAACCTACACCTAAAAAAGGAAGAATCCGCATCAAACCTCCCATTTCGGTAATCAGACGGGTATGAGTACGCGAATAAATCATACCGATCAAAGCAAAAAACAAAGCGGTCATCAAGCCGTGCGACAACATCTGCAATACAGCTCCCGTCATAGCGGTCTGATTCAACATCAAAATGGCAAATAGCACCAAACCGCAATGACTGACGGAAGAATAGGCATTGATATACTTCAGGTCTTTTTGAACGATAGCGCTATAAGCCCCGTATACCACACTGATACCGGTCAAAATGATGAAAATCCAGGACAATTCTTTAGCGGCTTCCGGCATCAGATAAATAGCCACCCGGAAACAGCCGTAACCTCCCAGTTTCATCAATACACCCGCATGCAGCATAGATACGGCCGTAGGAGCGGAAGCATGACCATCAGGCGACCAGGTATGGAAGGGAAATAAAGCCCCCAGCACACCGAAACCGACAAAAGTAAGCGGAAAAAATAAACGCTGGGCCTCCACAGGCATCGTATGCCGGGCTATTTCCAGCAAATTCATCGTATAAACACCTCCTTCCGGTGCCGAATGAAAATAGATCCCCAATATGCCTACCAATAAAAAGGCCGATCCGCCCATCAGCATCAAAGTCAATTTCATGGCGGCGTATTCCTTGCGGCCGCTGCCCCATACACCGATCAGCAAATACATCGGAATCAGAGCAACTTCATAAAATAGAAACATAGTAAACAGATCCACCGAGATGAAAAAACCGAATACCCCGGTAGATAAAAGACAAAACCACATAAAATATTCTTTCTGTTGCATTGCCATACGCCAGGAAGCAAAGGTTCCCGTAAACACTATAATAGCCGACAACAGTAACATCGCTACCGAAATACCGTCGACTCCCACCGCATAATGAATATTCAGGGGAAGAAACCAGGTGAGGTCCGCCTGAAATAACATTTCCGCTCCATTTCCGGCTGCCCGTTCCTGCAGGTACAATACCACCAGTAATACAGCCAGTCCCAGCAACATACCCGCACCGGCAACCATTACCGTCCGAATTTGTTTCAGGTTTCCCGCCAGCAGTAAGCCGAACATCATAACTACCGGTATCGCTACAAATAATGATAGAAAATTCATGTTATATTATTTTTCGTCATTTTACTATTTTACACTTTTACACAAAGACCTCTTACCCTCCAATCCATACCAGAATCAACACCAACAGCAAAGTCCCGATCAGAAAAACGAAAGCGTATTGCTGTACCTGACCGGACTGTAAAGTGCGTATACCGTAAGAAACCTGCTGAGTCACCGTAGCCAGAAGATTCATCGCAGCGTCCACTACATGACGGTCGAACCAGGCAATTCCCCGGGAGATACCGCCGAAAATAATCCGTTTAGTGATGAAGAGATATACCTCATCCAAATAAAACCGATGAAGAGCGGCCCGGTAAAAACCGCCCAGGCTTCGCGCCAGATCATCCGGAACAGGGGAAGTCTTCCGATACCAGAAAGTCGCCAGAGCTATGGCTATAAAAGCGATAAGCAAGCTGGAAGAAACCACTTTCCAATCCAGATGAATGATATACGGCTGACCGTCACTGCTCACGAATTCGCCGAAAGGAATAAAACCGGCCCCCAAAGTTACTACTGCCAGGAAAATCAAGGGCACAGTCATCGTAGCCGGAGCTTCATGCGGCTGGTGTTCCCGCTCCGGTTGCGGACCCCAGAAAATCCGATAATAGAGCCGGAACATATAAAATGCCGTCAATCCCGCCACCACGCTCATAAATATTCCCATCCAGGGACTAAAAGCGAAGGCTGCCGTCAGAATTTCGTCTTTACTGAAAAAACCCGAAAAAGGCGGAATTCCGGAAATAGCCAGACAGGCGGCCAGGAAAGTCAGATGAGTCACGGGCATATGCCTGCGCAGCCCCCCCATGGCCGACATCTCATTGCTTCCGATCGTATGAATAATAGCTCCTGCACACAGGAAAAGCAAAGCTTTGAACATCGCATGCGTAAACAAATGGAACATGCCGGCCATATATCCCAGTCCGGCATGCCCTCCCATTCCGCTTACTCCCAAAGCCACCATCATGAAACCGATCTGCGAAATGGTGGAAAAAGCCAGCACTCTTTTTATATCGGTCTGGGTACAAGCTACAACAGCCGCATACAAAGAAGTAAACGCTCCGACAACGGCAATCCCTTCCAATACTCCCGGCGCCGCCGTATAATATAAGGGAAACAAACGCGCAACCAGATATACACCTGCAACCACCATCGTCGCCGCATGAATCAGAGCCGATACGGGAGTCGGGCCTTCCATAGCATCGGGCAACCAGATGTGCAGCGGAAACATGGCTGACTTCCCGGCTCCCCCGATAAAAATCAAGGCCAAAGCCCAACCGATAACCGAACTTCCCAGGAAAGTAGCACCCGAAGCCGAAGCCAACACAGGCCCGGACATCAATTCTGCAAAATTAAACGTCTGGGAATAAAAAGAAAGTAACAATATCCCGATTAAAAAGCCCAAATCCGCAAAACGAGTGACTATAAAAGCTTTTTTGGAGGCCGCCACAGCTGCCGGTTTGGTATAGTAAAACCCAATCAGTAGATAAGAAGAAACTCCGACTAATTCCCAGAAAATATACATCTGAAAAATATTCGTCGCTACCACCAGCCCCAACATCGAAAAAGAAAAGAGCGAAAGAAAAGCATAATACCGCTGAAATCCGCGCTCTCCTTTCATATAGCCGAAGCTATAGATGTGCACCATCAGAGAAACCGTAGTGATGACAACCAGCATCATCACCGAAATCGGATCCAACCAAATGCCCAGGTCGATGTGAAGCCGATCGGTAAAACGCAACCATTCGAAATGAATAACCGTTTCCGGTTGCCAGACCCCGTCGACCCGGCCCCCACCGAAATACAGAAAAGCCGTCACATAAGCCAGGGCCGTAATCACCGCCAATCCGGTTGTTCCCAATAGACCCGCCACCCCGGGCTTCATCCGGGATCCGCCTACTCCCAGTATCAGAAACATCAGTAGCGGCAATCCTATTATCAATATCGTATATTCCATAAGTCCGAGTTTATCAAATCCCTATTTTTCTTTCACCGTTTAATGCTTCATTTTATTCAATTTCCCAACCTGAATATTTCTTATATTCCGGTATATATTGATGATAATGGCAATGGCTACAGCCGTTTCCGCCGCAGAAATCCCGATAGCGAACAGAGTAAAAAAGAAACCCTCCGGCTGGTCCGGGAAAAGATAGCGGTTAAATACGGCAAAATTGATATCTACAGAATTGAGAATCAGTTCTATAGATATCAAAATCGCTAATAAATTACGTCTTGTAAAAAAACCGTAGATTCCGGCAAAGAACATAATCGTACTTACCACCAAATAGTATTCCATGTGTATCATAAGTCCTCTTTTTATTTAAACCAACAACCGGTATTCGCCTTTTTCCGTCGAACGAAGGAATAGACCAATGCCGGACTCTATATTTTATCCTCTTTTTCTCGCAATCATAATTCCCCCGATTATACAAGCCAATAACAGTACGCTGATCGCTTCGAAGGGCAGCATATACTGATATTTTTCCGTACCCAGCAAGGCAAAACCGATCCGTTTCATATCGATTTCTCCCGGAGTAAACCGGGAAGGCGGAAAAGTATGGGAAAGGGTAATAAAAATACACAAAACCGCCCCGGCTATCGAAGCCACTAATCCGGCAAAAAATTTTCCTTTCGGTAGCTTCGTACCGATTTTATCCCCATCCGGACTGGTCAGCAAAATAGAAAAAACATATAAAACGATAATACCACCCGCATAAATCGTCAATTGGACGGCGCCCAGAAAAGAATAATTCAACTGGAAATAAATTCCGGCCGTACCGAATAGCACGAACAACAAATAGGTGGCCGACCTCAAAATCCGCTGAGTAGTCACGGTAAGTACCGAAAATACGATAATGACCGCCGCCAGAATATAAAATACCACTACTTCCATAATCTATTTCTTTTCTAATGTTGAACCTTCCCGATTGAGCCGGCGTACTAACTTTTCCCGGGTAAATACCGCATTTTCAAATTCCGTATTGAAACGCAGGGCCGTCTGGGGACAATTGACGACACACAACTGACAAAAAATGCAACTTCCCAGATCATACCCATAGTTTTTCAACACTTTCCGTTTCTTACCCGTTTCATCGGTAATCACATCCGCCTGAAGCCGGATGCTACCGTTCGGACAATTCATTTCACAAATTCCGCAAGCGATACACCGATGCTCGTTTTTTTCATTATGAATCAATTCCAAAGATCCCCGGAAACGATCGTACATCCTCAATTCAGCCCGGTTTTCCGGATAGGGCTCCGTCGTCTTTTTAGTAAAAAACTCCCGAAGGGTCACTTTCATACCCGTCAACAGAGAAACGATCCCGCTAAAAAGCCCCACGAAATAATTTTTCTTCTTCTCCATATTAAAAATGTAAATCAAAAACCACGACAATAACCATCAAAAACATATTTACCAGATTGATCGGCAGCAAATACTTCCATTCCAGCGTCAGCAGCTGATCGATTCTCAAGCGGGGAAAGGTCCATTTAAACCACATCATAACAAATATCAACAGTCCTGTTTTTCCGAAAAACCAAACCAAAGAAGGGATATAATCCATCATCCGGTTAAACCCCTCCCAGCCGGAAACGTGAAAAGGCATCCATCCTCCTAAAAACAGGGTGGCTGCCATACCGGCCACGATAAACATATTCAGGTATTCCGCCAAGTAAAAGAACCCGAAATGCATACCCGAATATTCCGTATGATAACCGGCCGTCAGTTCGGAATCGGCCTCCGGCAAATCGAAAGGTCCCCGGTTGGTTTCAGCCGTACCGGCAATTAAGTAGATGATAAAAGCGATAAAAGCAGGAAGATGTCCCTTAAAAATAAACCATCCGTCAGCCTGATTTTCGACAATCTGCGACAATTGCATGGTATCGGTAAATACAATAATAGTCAGGATGGATAAACCGATAGACAATTCGTAACTGATCATCTGCGCTCCGCTTCGCATGGCTCCGATCAGGGAATATTTATTGTTACTGGACCAGCCGGCCAATAGGATTCCCACTATACCCATAGAAGATACCGCCATCACGAAAAAGGCCCCTACATTGAAATCTATGATTTCCAATCCCTTGGCAAAGGGAAGGCAACTGAAAGCGATAACCGAAGCAATAATTACAATGTAAGGAGCCAAATTGAACAAAAAACGGTCCACATGATTAATGGTAATCAATTCTTTGGTCAGCATCTTGATCATATCCGCCACGCTTTGTATCAACCCGTAAGGTCCTACCCGGTTGGGACCGATTCGGCATTGGAAAAAAGCGCAAACTTTACGTTCAACATAAATCAGTACCAGCGCAATCAGGGCATACCCCAGCAACAAACAAAGTCCGATCAGAATGAATTCGGTCAATACCGCCCATTCGGAAGGTAAAAACGAACGTAACATCTGATCGACCCAGCCGGTGACTACAGAAAAATCAAACATATCTTTCTATTTTATTCATTTATACTCCTTCACTTCCCTGTTTTACCGGTCTATATCCGGAACGACATAATCCAGGGAACCTCCGATTGCAATCAGATCGGCTATTTTATTCCCGCTGGCCAGCGTATCTACTACCGATACAAGCGGTAATCCGGGAGAACGGAATTTCAACCGATAAGGGTATTTATCCCCCCGGCTTTCGATAAACACACCGAATTCCCCCCGACTGGCCTCCACACTGGTAAAATAAGAGCCTTCCGGCAACTTGACCAGGGGTTTTGTTTTTACGGCGTAAGGACCTTCCGGAATATTGTCGATTAATTGCTCCAGGATGCGAAGGGATTCCGCGATTTCCTCCATACGTACCATATATCGTCCGAAAACGTCCCCGTCTTCCCGGACCACTTCCTGAAATTGCACCCGGTCGTAAAGACCGTAAGGCTGCACTTTCCGGACGTCGCAAGCCCAACCGGAAGCTCGGCCGGAAGGCCCCGTCACTCCATAAGAAATGGCCGCTTCCCGGGACAAAATCCCAATCCCTTTCATACGTTCCCGGGCGATGATATTACCCGTAAAAATATCGTGATATTCTTTCAGGACCGGCGGCAGGTAGCGGATAAAATCTTTTACCCCCTGCACAAAATGCGGGTGGATATCGGCCATAACTCCCCCGATGACATTATAATTCATTATCAGTCGTCCCCCACACGTCTCTTCCAGTAAATTCAATATTTTCTCCCGGTCGCGAAAACCATAGAAAAAAGCCGTCAAAGCCCCTAAGTCCATGCAAAAGGTAGACCAGAATAGCAAATGAGAAGCTACCCGGGTCAGTTCGTCCATGATCGTACGGATATATACCGCCCTTTCCGGGATTTCCAGTCCCATCGCTTTTTCAATGCAACGGCACAGGGCATGCCGGTTCTGGTGAGCGGAAAGATAATCCAATCGGTCTGTCAGGGCCAGCGTCTGAGGATACGTCATACTTTCACACATTTTTTCTATTCCTCGGTGGATATACCCGCAATTCACATCCACTTTTTTGACGATCTCTCCTTCCAAAGAAACCCGAAAGCGTAATACGCCGTGAGTAGCCGGATGCTGGGGGCCGATATTAACCACATATTCCGACCCCTTAAAAACCACATTTTCTTTTTCTTCAACCACTCCTTCTTCCGTCGCTTCCAGCACAGGCGTCGTATCCAGCGTCTCATCGCTTTCCAAACGTACGGGATTTACTTCAGGATCGGCATTGTAGTCCTTCCTCAAGGGGTATCCCACCCAATCATTCCGCAAAAACAAACGACGCATATCCGGATGGTTAATGAAACGTATGCCGAAAAAATCAAAAATTTCCCGCTCATTCAATCCAGCTGTTGCCCACAAATCGGATACCGTAAACAATTCCGGATTTTCCCGGTTCGCAGCAGCCGTTTTTACCACCAAACGATACCGATGAATGGTCGAGCGGAAATGATAGACCACTCCCAGCTTTTCCCCCCAATCCATTCCGGTCATGCATACCAGATAATCGAAGCCCAAAGCCGGATTTTGCTTTAAACAGAGGGCCAATTCCCGAAAAGCGATGGCATCGACGGTAACCGTCATTACCTCTCCTTCCGCAATCTCGGCATCCGGTACTACCGCCCATATATTTTCTTTTAACTCTTCCATGGATCTCCTGTTACACCTTTATTTTTTCGTCCTGCATGTATTGTAAAAGACTTCCTCCGGATAGCCCGGATTCTTATATTTCTTCTTTCTTTTCTTTCCGATTGACGTCTCCCAGGAATCTCTGCACCTTAATCTTCCGTTGTAACTGCATCATCCCGTACAGTAGTGCTTCCGGACGAGGCGGACAGCCCGGCACATACACATCCACCGGCAAAATCGTATTTACTCCCTGCACCACATGATAAGATTTCCGGAAAGGCCCCCCGGAAATCGCACATCCTCCCATAGCGATCACGTATTTTGGCTCCGCCATCTGATCATATAACCGCCTTAATACAGGCGCCATTTTATGTACGATAGTCCCGGCCACGATAATAACGTCGGCTTGACGTGGGCTCGCCCGGGTTACTTCAAACCCGAAACGGGCAAAATCGTAACGTGCCGCTCCCACGGCCATAAATTCAATACCGCAACAGCTCGTTGCAAAAGTAAGCGGCCATACCGAATTGGAACGTCCCCAGTTAATGAGTTCGTCCAAGCGACCCACGATAACATTCGTACCCGCAGCCCGCAATTGTTCCAGATATTCGTTGTCATTGAAGTCCTCATACTTCATGGATTTAATTTTTACTTCCATTCCAACGCTCCTTTCTTCCAGGCATAAGCTAAGCCCAGAATCAATACGATCATAAAAAATAAAATACAGTATAAGCCGTCTATTCCCGTCTCCTTTACGATCACGGCCCAGGGAAACAGGAATACGGTTTCTACGTCAAACATTAAAAACAAAATGGCAAACAAATAGTATCCTACTTTGAATTGCATCCACGATTTGCCGCGGGTAGGAATACCACATTCATAAGCTTCCCCCTTCTGTCCGTTGAACGAACGGGGAGAAATCAAACGAGCTACACCCAGAGCTACCGCTACCAGTGCTATTGCCGTAATTAATACGACCACCAACAATGTAAAATTCATATACAATAGATTTTAATCTGTGGAAACCGACTACAACGAAACACCCCGCTGAAAACCCGGCATTTTCCGGCCGGGCATTTTCCCTAGACCATTATTTTATGCAACCCGAATACATAGTAGGAATTCACCCGGGGCGAAGAAGAATTAGGAATATATACGCTGGTCAAATCCGAACGATAGAGATCCCGGTTTTGATTTTTCCCGCCGGTCTGATTCCGGAAAAGACATTTGTTCTGAGAGGTAAAATGCGTGAGGTCTACTACCAGTTCCCCGCAATCATTGTCGAACAGATAATAGGAAGCATCATAAAAAACATCCGCTTTTATGCTGTATTCCGAGGCTCCCTCCTTCCCTTGCCGGGGAAAGGCGTCTTTTTCCACCACCCTTTCACCCGCGGTCCAAAAGAGCGCCGATAGAAATAATACCAAACAATATTGAAATATCTGTTTCATAAAAACGAATGAGACCGCAAATATAATTCTAATTTCTTAATTAAAAAATAAATTCGGAAAAACATGTTACCGGACGGCAGACGCCTCCCTGTCCGAAACGCTCAGGTTTCCTCCCGTTTTCGCTTATCCCCGGAAATGACGACAAAGTCCGGCAAAATCACAACATTCAGGGATTTTTTGGCGTACATCTGCTGAGTACCTTTGGCCTATAATTTTTAAATCATAGCGCATGAAAAAAACAGGAATTTTCTACGGTTCTACCACAGGAACCACCGAGACGATCGCAAAACAAATAGCTACTTTACTGGATATAGCCGATGCGGATATCTACGACGTATCGATTGCCAATCCCGATTCCGTACAGGCTTACGAAGCTCTGATCCTGGGAACATCCACCTGGGGCATAGGAGAGTTACAGGATGATTGGGTGACTTTTCTGGATAAACTCAAGCAAGAAAATCTTTCCGGAAAAACCATACTGCTTTTCGGATGCGGGGATTCCTCTTCTTACGACACCAGCTTTTGCGACGCCATGGGGATTATTTATGAAGAGCTGCAAAACAGCGGCTGTCGCTTCTGCGGGGCATGGGACACCGAAGGATATCTCTTCAGCGACTCCCGGGCCGTAGTCGATAACCGGTTTGTCGGATTGGCCCTGGACGAAGTCAACGAATCGGACCGGACGGACGAACGCCTCCGGCAATGGATCGAAAAACTCAAAAAAGAGTGTTTACTATAAGTTTTATTGATTAATAATTGGTTCGCCGGGCGTCTTTGCCATCGGACGTCCGGCATTTTTAAACGACGAATTTATGGATAATTGCGTGACTTCCGGAGAGATCAAAATATTCCTGCATCACATCTACGAATTGCAGAAAGGAGTAAGGGCTATGGCGTTATGCACGCTGAACGACAAAGATACAGAATTCGCCGTACAACGCCTGAAAAAACTGGGAATCGCTTTTTTAGCGCAAGAACTGGACAACCGGAACATCAACCTTTTTTTCGGTCAGCCCGAATGTATAGAAACGGTTCGTCTCATCGTTACCCGTCCCCTCAATCACCTGAGTCCCGAAGAAGACTTCATTCTGGGAGCTTTACTGGGCTACGGTATCAGTCAACAATGCGCCCGCTACTGCTCCCGCAAAACCTCCCTCTTAAAAACCGCCTGAGTATTTTTTCACCGGCATCCTCTCCTTTCGGGTTCCCCCTTCTTCCCTTGCCGGTCCAAAAAAACGGAAAACAGGCTGTATATTCGGAACATACAGCCTGGTATTCAAAAAAACGGGTATGTTTTCACTTTTTCAACAGGCCCATAAATTCGCCAGATTTAAAATAGTTTGCATAGCTTTCTCCATGGTATTCAACGAACAGTATTCGTATTTTCCGTGGAAATTCATGCCTCCCGTAAACAAATTCGGGCAGGGCAATCCCATATAGGATAATCTGGCTCCGTCGGTACCGCCTCGAATAGGACGTACAATCGGCTCTACACCCGCTTCTTTCATTGCTTCCATCGCTTTTTCAATGACTTCCGGATGCGGTTCTACCATTTCCCGCATGTTGTAATACTGATCTTTGATCGTTAAATCAACCACCCCTTCCCCGTATTTCCGGTTGACAAATTGGGCTACCTCCGTCATAAACTGCTTCCGGGCCTCGAATTTCTCCCGGGAATGATCGCGGATGATATATTCCATCGAAGCCGTTTCCACCCCCCCGCCGATAGACGTCAGGTGATAAAAACCTTCGTATCCTTCCGTGTGTTCCGGACGTTCCCAGGCGGGGAGCATGCCGTTGATTTCGGTTGCCACCTGCAGGGCATTGAGCATCTTATCTTTGGCATATCCCGGATGAATATTGCGTCCTTGTATGGCAATTTTCACCCCCGCCGCATTGAAGTTATGGTATTGTTACACCCCGTCGAATCCCCCATCCATCGTATAGGAGAAAAGAGCCCCGAAACGCTTTACATCGAAAAAGTCCACTCCTCTTCCCACTTCTTCGTCCGGAGTAAACCCGATGCGGATTTTTCCGTGAGCTACTTCCGGATGCTGCATCAGGTATTCGGCTGCCGTCAAAATCTCTGCAATACCAGCTTTATCATCCGCACCCAACAAAGAAGTCCCGTCCGTAGTGATTAAAGTATGTCCTTTAAAAAAAGTCAATTCCGGGAAATCCTTGACCGTCATCATCAGATTTCCGTTTAGCCGGATATCCTTTCCGTCATAATCCGGAATAATTTGCGGATGAATATCAGCACCATTCATATCGGGACTGGTATCTACATGAGAAATAAACCCGATCACCGGCCGGTTTTCATAACCGGGGGTAGCGGGAATCGTACCCATTACATACCCGTACCGGTCCATTTCCACTTCTGTCAAACCGAGAGCTTTCATTTCTTCCGCCAGGTATTTCAATAATACGAGTTGTTTTTCGGTGGAGGGGAATTTTTCGCTTTCGGGATCACTCTGCGTATCGAACCCGACATATTTTAAAAATCGTTCTTTCAGTTCCATTTTTTCTTTATTTATAATTCTTAATTTTTTCATTCTACGTCAGCGGGAGGCTCCGAGATACAGCGGTCGTCTCCCGCCCGCGGTTTTACTCTTCTTTAGCTCTCAACGAATCCCAGATAAAATAAACGATAATCGCGAGGTACATTCCTACCGACAGCCATTCGGCTCCGCTCCACTCAGTCTTCCATTCGGCTCCCATATATTTCAAAAGCGCACTGACTACCCCCATCAGGGCCCCTCCGGCAATAAACCCGGAAGCGATCAGCGTTCCCCGGTCCCGACGTACTTTATTGACGGCTTCGTCTTTCGTACGGGTAGATACATACCAACTGATCAACCCGCCGATCAGCAAAGGAGTATTCAAGTGCAGAGGAATAAACATTCCCAGGGCAAAAGCCAAAGCAGGCACGCCGATCATCGTCAAAATCAATGCCAGAGCGGCACCGGCGAAATAGAGCATCCAGGGAGTCGCGCCGCCTTCCATCAAAGGCTTGATCACCGCTGCCATAGCATTGGCCTGAGGAGCGACCAAAGATCCTTCCCCGGTAAATCCGTAGGTTTTGTTCAGAATAATCATGACTCCTGCTACCGTAGCCGCCGAAACCGCCGTTCCCAGAAATTTCCAGGCTTCCTGTTTAGCCGGAGTGGTACCCAGCCAATAACCGATCTTCAGGTCGGTAATAAATCCTCCCGCCATCGACAAAGCCGTACAGACTACGCCTCCGATCACCATCGCTGCCATCATTCCGTTCGTCCCGCTTAAACCCGCACTCACCAAAACCAGAGACGCCAGTATCAACGTCATCAGAGTCATGCCGGAAACCGGATTCGTACCCACAATGGCGATTGCATTCGCGGCTACCGTCGTAAATAAAAAAGAAATGATGAATACGATGACAATGGCGACCACCGTTTGCAACCAATTCCCCAAAACCCCGAACTGGAAAAATACGAAGGTAGTAACCAGCGTAGCCAATATTCCGGTCATAATGAATTTCATCGACAAATCCCGCTGGGTGCGCTCCACGTTTTCTTCCCCCGTTTTTTTCCCTTTTAATTCGGAAACCGCCAGCCCCAAAGCCTGGCGAATAATTTTTGACGAACGGATGATACCGATAATTCCCGCCATAGCAATACCCCCTATACCGATATGACGGGCATAATGCTGAAAAATTTCCTCCGGACTCATATCCCGGAGTAAAGAGGTGATGCCCTCTCCTACGGCCACCGTTTGTCCGTCCCCGAAATAGCTGATAAAAGGAATCAACACAAACCATACGGTAAAAGAACCCGCACATATAATGGCTGCATATTTCAAACCGATAATATATCCCAACCCCAACACGGCAGCTCCCGTATTCACTTTAAATACCAGCTTCGTCTTTTCCGCCAGCATCTCTCCCCAACCCACAATCCGGGTGGAAATGTTTTCGGTCCACCAACCGAAAGTATTGACAAAAAAGTCGTACAATCCTCCGATCAACCCGCTTACCGCCAGCAATTTAGCCTGATTTCCTTTCTTTTCGCCCGATACCAGCACTTCGGTAGTTGCCGTCGCTTCAGGAAACGGATACTTTCCATGCATATCCTTTACAAAATATTTCCGGAAAGGGATCAGCAACAGAATACCCAGTAAACCGCCGAATAAAGAAGACAGAAAAATCTGATAAAACTCGGCTTCCAATCCCAAAATATACAAAGCAGGCAAGGTAAAGATAGCTCCGGCGACAATGACTCCCGAACTGGCTCCGATGGATTGGATAATCACATTCTGCCCCAGCATATTGTTCTTTTTCGCCAGATTTCCTATACCGACCGCTATAATGGCAATCGGAATGGCGGCTTCGAAAACCTGTCCCACCTTCAATCCCAGATAAGCGGCGGCAGCCGAAAAAATCACAGCCATAATAATCCCGAAGACTACGGAATACACAGTCACCTCTTTAGGTCTGCTGTTTGCCGGCATCAACGGTTTATATACCTCTCCCGGCTTTAATTCCCGATACGCATTTTCGGGTAATGAATTCAGTTTCTGTTCTTCTTGTTCCATTATTCTCGTGTTTTAATGTATTTCACGCTTCCAAAGATATATAATTAAAATAAAAATTAAAAACTCCGACATAAAGCTAAAAACGGTAGTTTTTCTTCGTGTAAAGTATTCCTTCTCTTTTTACCTGCCCGGTTGAGAGCTCCGTTCGTTCCCCTCTCATCAGCCACCTCTGCCGCCAAGCCGATGGTTCCTCTACCCCTCCTTTTCTCTTAAAATACTTCCGGCATTTTTTCCCGATACGGAACAAAACTCTATATTTGCATAAAAACCGTCCTCTGTATGAAGAACCATTATCAATGCGAAGCCGGATTAGTCTATGAAAACTTTTCGATCATACTGATTCAGACTTTTACTTCTGCGGGAATAAAAATTCCTCAACATGAGTTTATCTGTCCGGTACGGGAAGGCAACATAGATAATCAGCTATTTATCCACCAGGACACCATCATCAACCGGTACGAATTGAAAGGATTCGATATCCGAATCGTTACCGATCAACCGGATCAGGTCACTCTTCAGGGGCATGTACACGTATGGGCCGCTGTATTTTTCGATTCCACCGTAGAAATCTCCTACCGGATTGTCGTACCTCCCCACGGAAAAATAAACGATACGGAATTCTGCCGGATTTCGGCTCCTTTCACTACCGATCAGCTCATAGCGGTTGCGGGAATCGTACAGCACGTAGAACACTGGATATACAACAAAGCCCTGGAACGTCAGGAAATAGACGGTTCGCTCAAAACGGTCCGCATCAGCCGTTTTCCCCTGGACGAAAACTCGCTTCCTTATTCCTCCCTCCCCGAAGAAAACCCACCTCTTACATTCGAGGAAGTACAGAGACGGTACCGCGGCTTTTTCGACCGGCCCGATAAAAACATCTTCCGGTATGCCGACCATCATTATATATTCATCGACATCTGGGAAAACATCGGCCACCAGGGATACGTCGATTTCAACCGGATGAAAGAAGACGACATCATTCAGCACATCGAAGAATGTCACCAAGCGGAATTAGTGGGACTGATGACCCTGTATCCCGAAGAATGGCCCTACCGGATGGCTTCCTCCTATCCCGACATATGCGGAAAGAATATCGCTATCGATACGGACGATCTGGTACTCACCAACGAAAACATGTCGGTCGTCATCGGAACTTACGGTAAAAGGGGAGAAGAAGCTCCTACCGATTGGACAGAGCACCTGGGAAGAAGAGACCGTTACCACGTAAGCTGGCCGGAATATCTGGTATTGCTGGAAATTTTACTGGCGAAAAAACATACCATAAATTATGCGCTCAACAAATACATTTATAATTCCCGTCAGGCGATATCGGTCAACATCAACGACATGATCGAACAAAATGCCCGGCTCAGCGTAAAATTGTCCAATTTTATCCTACAACTGGATTCCGTACGTTACCTCCGCTACATGTCTCATAAACATATGTATCAGGAAACGGCCCGAAACCTGAAAATTGAAGAAGATGAAAAACAACTCAACGAAATCATCAAAAGAGTGGACAAGTCGCTGAACAATGCCAACAATGTCATGGAGCTCAAACAAGCCAACGACACCAAATACATCCTACTGTTCATCTCTATCGCCTCTCTCTTCGGTGTGCTTTTACAAGGCAACGAAGTACCCGTATTTTCCCGGTGGTCGAAATATTTCGGAGAACAAACCGCCTTGATTCTGGTCATCGTCACTTCGGTGGGCATCGCTACGGGCCTTATCGTTATGATAAAAATGACCGTAAAATACTGGATCAGAAAAAAATTCCGGAAAAATTCCAAACTCTTTTAATCCCTTATATATGATCAGAAATTACACGCCTGCCGACCGGATTCGCTTATGCGATTTTTTTTCATTCATCGTAGAAAATCACAAAGACTATATTTCCCACGGAGAATTACAAATGGGAGTAGCTTCCGACCCCGGGCAACTCACTCCGGATTACAAAGACCACTGGTTACGTTATTTGGACCGTCAGACCGGCAATCCGGATAATTCTCTCCTGATCTACGAAGAAAAAGAAAAAATTACAGGGTTCGTTTTATTCGGCGTTGCAAACGACGGCGCCCAACCCTACGGACTGATCTTCGATTTAAGCGTATCCCCCGAAAGGAGAGGACAACACATCGGCTTGCAGTTATTACAGAAAGCCCTCGGTCATTTCCGGGAACGGGGAATAAAAGACTGTTATCTGGAATCCGGCGTGAATAATCACTCCGCACACCATTTCTTCCGGAAACACGGTTTTAATCAGGTGTCCGATATTTTCAGATTAAAGCTTTAAATACCCGTTTCTCCTCCGGATGTTCGGTATACGCCCTTCCGGAGGCAGATCCGGAAAGGCAGGAGAATACCGCCTCCTTTTACTTGAAAATCCGTACCCGGTCCTCCAGCGGCTTATATTCTTTTTTCCCCGGCATTTCCAAGGGCATACCGAAGGGCATCTGAGCAATCAACTTCCAATGGTCCGGCAATTTCCAGGTAGCGATCACTTCCCTATCAATCAAAGGATTATAATGTTGCAAGGAAGCCCCGAAACCCACATCTTCCAAGAGGGTCCAAACGGCCAATTGATGCATAGCCGAAGTGTGTTGCGACCATTCGGGGAACTTATCCTGGTACAAAGGAAAAGCTTTCTGCAAACTTTCTACTACCGTTTCGTCCTCGAAGAAAAGCACGGTACCGTAACCCGAAGCGAAAGATTTGTTGATTTTGGCCTCCGTTACTTCGTAAGCAGGAGCCGCTACAATTTTTTTCAAAACATCTTTAACGATTTGCCACAATTTCCGGTGTTCCTCTTTCAGCAAAAGAACCAAACGGGTAGACTGGGAATTGAAAGCGGAAGGAATATATTTTACCGCTAATTTTACAATTGCTTCGATTTCTTCATCCGAAACCGGAGTCCGGTCGCTGATCAGATAATAACTCCTTCTATGCTTCAAGGCTTCTTTTACATTCTTTTCCATAATATATAGGATTTAAATTATTTTCTTCTTCGTTTATTTTATATACAAAATTAATAAAATAAACGAGGATGGAAGTAAAATTTACTGAACAGGATTTAACTTCCTCTTTTTTTCGTTATAAACGGCCCTTCAGGCTAAAAAGTTTAAAAAAAGGCTGTTCTCTCTTTGAACTGCACCCCAAAAGTTAGACAAAAAATAAAAACCGAAAGTACAATTCCGCCCGAAAGCGCTTACCTTTGTCCCGGAAATAAAACCACTCCCGAAACGAAGAGAGGAAACTCCCGTTTTTACAACAAGTATGGATACCTTAGTCAAGAAAAACAATCGCAAAGACCTACTCATTTCCGGATGTGTATTCCTATCCGGATTTTCTTGTTTTGCTCAACTTTATTATTTCCAGCCCTTGTTACCGGATTTATCCCAGGAATTCGGACTTACAGCCAGTCACAGTAGTTTCGCCGTTTCTTTTTCTACCCTGGGAATGGTTTTCGGTTTATTTACCGCCATGTTTTTAGCAGACCGGATTTCGAGAAAAGAACTGATCAGTACGGGTTTACTGGCCTCTTCCGTTTTTTCCGTCATCGCTTCTTTTTCCCCTTCTTTTCTTTTACTTATTGCCTTGAGCGCAGCCAAAGGTTTTTTTCTGGCGGGAGCTACTTCGGTTTCCATGGCTTACATTTCGGAAGAAGTTTCTCCCGGGAATAAGAATACCATCATGGGACTGTACATCGCCGGAAATGCTTTGGGAGGAATGGGGGGACGGGTTATTTCTTCCTACCTGGGAGCGGTTTACTCCTGGCGGACCGCCTCCGCTTCCATCGGAATTATCTGTGCTTTCTTTGCCCTGCTCTTCTGGATATTCAGTCCCAAATCCCTGAATTTCATACCCAAAAAAGAAAATTTCAAATCCCTTATTGTCTCTAACCTCCAACTGATTACCTCTCCCGCCCTGCTTCCTTTCTATCTGACCGGAGCCCTGATGATAGGCGTATTCGTCAGTCTTTACAATTATATGGGATTTTACCTGATTCAGGCCCCTTTCCATTTTCCGCCGACTTACATCCATTATATATACCTAATGTATATTTTCGGAGTCTTCGGTTCGATAGCGACGGCCCGATTGACCTATATTTTCAATCCTTTCTCCGTCTTAAAAGCCATGCTGCTGATTGCAGCCGCCGGTACGCTCTTGTTGTATATTCCTTATTTCGGCATCGTTACCGAAGCACTGGCCGCTTTTACCTTCAACTTTTTCGTGGTACACGTACTTTGCAACCGTATCGTGAGCGATTACAGCATCACCAAACGATCGGTGACCATTTCCATCTACCTATTGGCTTATTATTTGGGTTCCAGCTTTCTGGGATCGGCGACCGGATTGATTCTGGACACCTGGGGCTGGCCCTATTTCCTGGCCGGATTGATCGCCCTGCTGTTATTTACCTATGGGATCGTCCGAATAGGAGCCAAACGCATGCAAAAAGAAAAATTCCCTCTTTAAAGCTTGTCTCCCTTCCCCGAGGATTCCGCTTCCGGATTTTCCCCATCTTTCTCTCCCTCAACCCGCCGGCTTTCCGCCCAAGCCCGCACCCTGGCCAGCTCCCGCTCTGTAAAGCCTGCTTTCAACCACTGCCGTTGACACCTGGTTTTTTTCAAATCCTCTCCCAATTTTTCCCGGGCTATCGGCAGTATTTCTCCATGATCAAAAGCCAGGAGAGGTAAATCTTCATCGGAAAACCATCGGGTACAGGCAGCATCATCTCCGGCTTCCGGCCATACCTGATGAAGCTTTACCAAAGCATAGAATACAATGGTCACCACTCTTCCCCGGGGATCCCGGTTCACACCGGAAAAAGCCCCCACCTGCCGGAGTTCCGTTAAAACAATTCCGGTCTCCTCCTCCAACTCCCGCCGGGCACAGGCTTCCGCCGTTTCCTCCATCTCCATAAAGCCGCCGGGGAAAGCCCAATACCCTTGAAAAGTGCGTCCTCCCCTCTCGATCAGCAAAATCCGGACCTCTTGTCCGTCGAAACCGAAGACCACCGTATCTGCCGTTACAGCCGGACGCGGATATTTGTAACAATACCGATTTTCCATACCCTTCTCATTTAGTTTCCTGACTTCTCAAATTCATATATATGGTATAATCCTCCTCTCCATAACAAACGACGATCACTTCCCCGAAATCCGGATGAGTGTGAAGAAAATCCGTAATCTCCTTCCAGGCAATCCGGGCCGCCTCCGTCTTCGGATAGTGATAAACTCCTGTACTGATACAGGGAAAAGCTATCGAAGAAAGCCCCTGCTCCACCGCCAAACGCAAACTATTCCGGTAACAGGAAGCCAGTAAACCGGGCTCACCGTGCCGGCCGTCCCGATACACCGGACCTACCGTATGTATGACGTGAGCCGCAGGCAAGCGATATCCTTTCGTTATCTTTGCTTCTCCCGTCCGGCACCCGTGCAAGCGACGGCATTCTTCAAGCAGTCCGGGTCCTGCCGCCCGATGTATGGCCCCGTCCACTCCCCCTCCTCCCAATAAAGTCGTATTGGCGGCATTGACAATAGCATCCATTTTCAAAAGAGTGATATCTCCCTTTTCAATTTTTAATCGATCCGTTCTCATGGCTTATCTTATTTCCCGGATACCGTCCGGCCTCTCACAAAGATAAGCATACAGTACGAACAAAACAACCCTAATCAACCGCAAAACGCGAGTTAGACCCTAAAACGGGCCCAACTCCCCTGCGCCGCCCTTCTATTCCACCTTTTCGACGCTCACATCGTCCACATACACCCCCTCTCCAGAGGATAAAGCCGAATAAGTACGAATTTCCATACGTAAACGGGTCGCTTCCCGAGGAGCCCTGAACACTCCTCCTTTAAATACGTCCACATACCCTTCCGTGCCATAGAGATAAGAATCTGCCCGGATACCGTCGGAATTCA
Source organism: uncultured bacterium (assembly GCA_905216195.1). GTDB lineage: Bacteria > Bacteroidota > Bacteroidia > Bacteroidales > Marinifilaceae > Culturomica. The sequence continues at coordinate 3,499 of CAJMSX010000052.1, read as the reverse complement.
GACTCCGGGAGCCCGCCATCCAGGTACACCAGTAACGCCACTTTAACTCGGGAGAAAGATTATTGATCCACATTTTCAACTGGTAACATTGTCCGCCGGTGATCTCCACATCCTGATACAGGTAAGTCTTTCCCTCCAACCGGACGGCTTTCATTCCTTCGGCCACCGGATCCGTTACCAGAATCGCTCTCTGGTCCGCTCCTCCCTTATCGATCTTCCAATTTACCGGAATACTGTCGGCCGTCCCTTCTTCAAAACCCCCGTTTTTTACCAGATTGATTCCGTTTCCCACTCCCTCACAAGGTCCGGGCGGTATCGGTAAAATCCATTCGCCCTCTTTCCACACCTCTGCATCCCAATCCATAATCCGGACTTGAAAATCTACGATACGCACTTCTCCGGAAGAACTGAAAACCACCTTTATCTCCGTAATTTTATTGGCGGTCAAAGTAGTAATCGGATGAGGATCGGTGGTAAAGACCGTTCCTCCTATCCGATAGGATAAAGCCAGGGTAGAAGACCCGGTTCCGGGAAATACCAAGACGGTGGTCGTCGCCTTTCCCGCTTCCGGAACACCGACCGGTTTACTCACGATACGGGAAGTACCCGAATATTCCCCCAGCAAATTCATCCTGTCGGGAACGGAGGAAATCAATACTTTCAGTTCCTCCATCCATTCCGGTACATTTTCGGTAATGATCCGGAGCTGAGCGACCCTCCGGTTTAAATCGAAAACTACCGGCGATAACGTTTCTTCATTCACCACAAAATTGCAGCTTCCCAATAAATAATCTCCGGTTTCGGCATAAGTATCTCCGATTTTACGCAATTTGATAAAAATCTGCCCCGGCCCTTTACTCCGGTTGTATTCCCGAACGGACTCGTCGACCGCATTCACTAAACAATAAGCCGAGTAATTTCCTGCCGGTAATTCGAATCTAAACCGGGTATTGTCCCCCGTTTCCGGATTTATTTCGTAAAATTCCGTTTGTTGTTTTTCGGAATCATAGACAAACAACTGATAGCCGACAGGGGAAACCCCGCTCAACCCGGTTTTTACATAAGCATTCAGCTCTTTCTTTTCCCCTTGTTCCGTCCAGGGTTCTAACTCCCGCCGACACGCCACGGTAAACAGGACGATAACTATACATAGTAATCCTTTCATAACTTTGCATTTAAAATTATCAACCAATGTATTGAACATACTGCCACCTTATTGTCGCCAACACAATAAAGTAAGAAGACACACACAGAATTCTGTTCTATAAATTTAAAACAATTTTAAATAAAAACAAGTATAATGTCGTTTATTTTAAAAATAAACCAAATTATTTAAAATAAAGATACATTTTTAATGATTACTCAGCTTTTGCAGATAACGGGGTGTAAAAATTCGTTTTCCCAGAACCGTTTGCATCGCCCCCCTCAAAAAAAGGTACACCAGAAAGGCAAACCACAATACATGGTTGTCGGTTCCCCCGGAAAAAGCGTAATAGATAAAAAAGAAAGTCAACGACGCCACCAGCATAGCCCAGAGCATCTGGCGGGTAGCTGTAGCACCGATTAAAATACCGTCCCATAAAAAAGCGGCAAAACCGGCGAGGGGGATAGCCAAAACCCAATAAAAATAGTGCGCGGCTTCCTGAATGACCTGTTGATCGCTGGTCAACAGATGCAGAAAATTCTTTCCTCCGACTCCGTATAGCAAGGTAAATAGGAGGGACAGGCCTGCACCCCAACCGAACAGATTGCGTACGGCATGCCGGAGTTGTTTCAGGTTACAGGCTCCCACATATCTTCCGGCTAAAGCTTCTCCGGCATAAGCGAAACCGTCCATGATATAGGAAAAGAGCGTAAATAATTGCATCAGCAAGGTGTTGACCGCCAATACGACATCGCCCTGCCTGGCTCCGGTAGATGTAAAAAAAGTAGTAACGGCTATCAGGCAAAGCGTCCGAAGGAAGATATCCCGGTTGACGGCAAAAAAACGACGCATGGCCGAAAATTGCAAACTGTTGCGCAAAGCTATCCGGAAACGCAGTTTCCCGTAATATCTCATCCACAATACCAGAGCGATGCCCAAACCGGAATATTCGGCCACTACCGTGCCCAACGCCACCCCTTCCACTTTCATTCCCAATACGTAAACAAAACACAGGCTGCCTAAAATATTGATCACATTAACGGCAATAGCGATAAACATGGGAAAACGGGAATTCTGCATACCGATAAACCACCCTTTAAACCCATACATCGTCAAGACCGCCGGAGCTCCCCAGATGCACACCCGGAAATAAGCGACGGCATACTTTTCCACTTCGGCACTGGTATCCAGTAAATAAAATGCCAGGCGTTCCACCGGATACTGCCCTATCAAAATCCCCAAAGCCGAGATCAGACCCACACTCAATGCCTGTACCAATATTCTTACTTCTCCCGAAGCATCTTTCCGTCCGTAAGCCTGGGAAGTCAAACCGCTGGTTCCCATGCGTAAAAAACCGAAGTTCCAATACAAAATATTAAACAACATACCTCCGACGGCTATAGCTCCGATATAGGCAGTAGCTCCCAAATGTCCCACAATGGTAACATCCACCAATCCCAGCAAGGGAACGGTTATATTGGAAATAATAGACGGTATGGCAAGACGGAGAATCCGGCGGTTCATTTTCCCTGTATTTCCGGCAAAGATACAATAAAGGTACGAAAGTGAGAGCGGAAGGGGTAAAGATCGTAAATAACCGACAAGGTACCCTGGCATTTACTCCTAGCGGCCGAACCGGCAGATACGGAAACCTTCCGGATACCTACCTGAACTACAGTCTGTTTTTACTTCCCATCCGGGAGATCGATTCCAACCATTTTCTCCGGATCCACCCATTGGTCGAATGCGGAAGCGGTGAGGTCTCCCGAAGCTAAAGCCGCTTCCCGGAGGCTTGTATTTTCCAGGTAGGCTTGGCGGGCAATGGCAGCCGCCCGGGTATATCCGATATGAGGATTGAGAGCAGTGGCCAACATCAAAGAATTATTCAAATGCCGGCGGATGGTCTCGGGTTCGGGCACTATTCCGGCTGCACAACGATCGTTGAAACTCAAACACCCTTCTCCCAACAAGCGGGCGCTGTGCAAAAAATTAGAGATAATCATCGGTTTAAAAACATTCAGTTCAAAATGACCGGTAGCGCCTCCTACACCGATAGCCACGTCGTTTCCCATTACCTGCGCGGCAATCATCGTCAGGGCTTCACATTGGGTAGGATTGACTTTCCCCGGCATAATGGAAGAACCCGGTTCGTTTTCGGGCAGGCGAATTTCTCCGATTCCTGCCCGGGGCCCGGAACTGAGCATCCGGATATCATTTGCGATCTTCATGAGGCTTACGGCAAGGGATTTCAAAGCCCCGTGAACAGCCACCAAAGGATCGTGTGTCGCCAGGGCTTCGAATTTATTCGGAGCCGTTACAAAAGGCAAACCGGTCAACAGAGCTATACGGTCAGCA
>CAJMSX010000051.1 GCA_905216195.1 uncultured bacterium | reverse complement strand
GGTTTCCAGAAAAAGATTTCTTTTGCGTTTTCTGGCGGAATGGTCCAAACTGATATTGATCGCTATGCGATACAGCCAGGTAGAAAACTCGGCTTCTCCCCGGAATTTTTTCAGGGAACGGAAGGCACACAGAAATGTTTCCTGAGTAATATCTTCGGCATCCTCCCGGTTGTGAACGAAACCGACGGCCGTACGAAAAATCATATCCTGGTATTTTTTCACCAGAATACGAAAAGCCTCCTGCCGGCCATTTAGGGCTTGTCGGATATGTTCCTGATCACACATAACTCACGCATTCACATGTTAGACGGGTCGAAGCGGAATTTCCTACGTAAAAATGGGAATAGAATCTCAGTAAAAAAATAAAAGAGCCTTCTATTTGGTTGTTTTACTTGAATTTTATATTTATTTTCTTTTTAATACCGCATTTTAGCTGTTCCTGAAAAGAGAGTAAACGGATGGCCGGGACTTCCATCGGTAGGCAAAACCGATCCCCCCTCCTGAATCCGGAGAAAGGCCGGAATTTTTTAGCTGTTTTATAAAGAATAGGAATTAAGGGAAGTTTTGCAGGGTTTGCCTGAGCAGCTCTTCCGTCTTCCGGCAGGTATTGAGGACCGTTTCGATATAAGAGGGGGCATTCAGGTAGAAATTACGGGTATGGTTATTTTGCAGTATGGCTTTCCAATAAAAATCCAGGTCGATAAAAGTTTCATCGCTTGCATATAACTTCTGATTGTCGGGGAGCTCGAGGGTAGACAGCCATTTCTCGGTGGTTTGGGTTTTGCTCTGGTAATAAGTGTTAATCCAAGTTTGAGCAAGTTCCAGGGAATTATAGCAGGAAAAAAGACTGCGCAGAAAGAGCTTGTTTTTAATATGCGGAATGATATTGGAATTTTTGAGTACGTCGAACGACTGGGTTTTGAAGATATAAGTATAATCGTTGCCGGGTAGAGAAGTATATTTGGCCAGCGTATCCGGAGAAAGTTTGTTAAAATCCTGAATATGCTTCCGGATCAAACTGAAAAGCTGATGTTCGAGTTTCAGCCGTTTCTGGAGAAAGTGCAAGGACTCCAGATTGTCGCTTAACTCATCCCTGACCATCCCGGTAATTTGGTTTACTTCTTTTTGTTTGGTATGTGCAGAGATGGCGTCACTGGCTACGAAAGTGATGACTATACCGGCGATAACGATGGATAATTGCCGGAGATAGTCCTTCATTTGCCATTTTTTAAAAGAACCCGGCATGCTTTTAAAGGGAAATAGAAAGCCCATATTCTTTGTGTTTAACTGATTCAAAATTAATAAAAATTTCTATTTTTCGGGGCTGTTGTTTATTTAAAGTGAAACCAGGAAGATCCGCGGGTCGGTATGGGAAAGGAGGGAATCCGGTATTGGAAAAACAACTCCGCTATCTGGAAACCGGGCCCCGCCAATAAGGCTTATTCGCTTTTCAGGGTTTCGGCCGGCCGGGCGTGTATACCTTTCCGGCTTTTGAGAAGAACGGTGAAAAGGATAATGGCAAAGGTGGTGGCGGCTCCTCCTAAAAATATCCCTACGCCCAGCGGTAATTGAAAGGCGAATTCCTCTAGCCAGAAGCTTCCGATAAAATAGGCTCCCGTTAAAGCAAAAGGTATGGCGAGCAAAGCCAGTAGGCTGATGTTACGCAATAAAAGTAAGGTGATGGATAAGACGGAGGCTCCGTTTACTTTGCGAACGGCGATTTCTTTGGTTCGCCGGGATATTTCGTCGCCCGTAAATCCGAACAGCCCCAATATGGCCACGACGATAGCTAAGCAGGAAAAGAGCCCGACGGTCGTACACATGTCTTTGTCGCTTTGGTAGCCGGCTTGGTAGGTGTAAGGGTAATAGGCGAGGCGAAGATTGGGTTGGTTGCTGACCTGGCATACTTGGTCCAGGAGTTCCCGCATTTGTGTGCGTTTGGCATTTTCCATTCGGATCAGCAGGTAATAGTTACGGTTCGTATCCGGTTCCTGCAAGCCGAGAACGGTTACCGGCTGCTGATTCACGTAAAGGGAAAGAACATGAAAATTCCGGCAGGTACCGCAGAGGGAAAGGGAACGTTTTCCCAATTTCACTCCGGTTTCCGGTGTACCGGTAATGCCCAGCTTATCACGGAATTTTTCGTTTACCCAGGCTTTATTTGCCCCTCCTGTAAAAGAAACCGAGTCTCCTTCCAGCAAAGGAATTTTTAAAGTGGAGAAAAAATCTTCATCGCTGTAGATAACACAGCTTTCGAATAGCCCCTGACCGTTCAGATCGTATACGGTTCCCCAGGGGGCCCAAAGGGGAATACTGCTGGTAAAGGATACGTCAGAAACGAACGGAAAACGTTTTACTTCCTCCTTGACCGAGGCCAAAGAGGGGTAGGGGGAACCGCAGGCAAGTTCGATGTAATAAAGATTTTTCATTTCGTACCCCAGATTTTTATTCATCATCATGCGGTATTGCCCGTCGAAAATCAAAAGAAGCGTCAATAGCAGGCAGGCCGAGAAAAACTGGACCCACAGCAACCCGTATTTCCAGGAGCGGCGGCCCTGCGATACCTTCCGGAATATTTGCAGGACGGGGATGGATGCGAAGAGCCGGGCGGGTAAAAGTCCCGTCAGGATAATCATAAAAAGAAGGAAGAAAGCAAGAACGATCAGGACCCGGGTATTGAACAAACTGGCATACTCGTTGTACATGATGTTTTCGAAAAAAGGTTTGAAAGCGATTAATGCCCCTAGAGCCAGCAGTCCGGCCATAAAAGTCAGGAGGAGTGTCTCGGTAAAAAACCTGGTAAAAATATTGGCCGAACTGGCACCGTTGATTTTATGAATTCCGATTTCTTTGGTTTTTTGTAAGAGGGAGGAAAGGGAAATCAGAATGTAATTGAGAGCCGATATCAACACGATGATAAAGCCCATCACACCGACCAGAAACAGGTAGGAATATCCCCATCCGTATTTCAGGTGCAGATCCCGTAACGGCTGTAAGGTAAGGGTGTAAGGATGTACTACTTTCGACAGATAAGGAGCGGCTATCCTTTGTATTTTCCGGGCTACGGCCTCCGGATCGGTTCCCGGACTCAGGCGGATGTATCCGGAATAAGCCCACAGACCGCTCCCTGGTTCACCGGCGATTTCTGCCAGCGGATGGAGGGCATATATATTCATCAGGTGACTGTTCCGGGGAAAACTCTCGAATACGCCGGCTACGGTGATCGACCGGTCGCCGAACTTTACTTCTTTTCCCAGGGGATTTTCCTCTCCGAAAATAATACGGGCCGCCTTATCGGATATAAAGAATTTGTCCGGATATTGCAAATCCCGGGGATCTCCCGATAAAAGCCGGTAGGAGAACAAACGGAAAAACGAAGTGTCCGCCCGGAGAGCGTCGCCTCCCTGGAACACTTTGTCCCCGTATCGGTAATTGGGATAGATGTTTTTCCCTATACTGCTTACCTCTTCTATCTCCGGAATCTGCCGGGCCGCCTCCTCTATGAGGGTGAGCGGAAAATCCGTTTCTCCTTCCGTACCTCCTATCCGGTATATCCGGTCCGCATGCGCATGGAAATTATCGTAGTCCGTTTCGAAGGCGCAATAACTGAAAGCAAGAATTCCGACTGCCAAACCGATGGCCAGGGAAACGATCTTGGTGAAACTACTTCCTTTACACCGGAATAAATCGCGTAGAATATAAATCAATTTCTTCATAGAAGTGGGTTGAACCGAAGGTCCTTATGCTTTGTTCACTTGCCACAAAAGTAATCCAAAATATATAGGATACATGCTTTGTGGATAGGTTTCTGGCCGGATATTTTCTATCATTCTGTTTTTAATGCTTCGGCCGGTCGGGCATTTATCCCTTTCCGGCTCTTTAAAAACACGGTGATCAGAATGATGGCGAAAGTCATACCGGCACCTCCCAGGAATATCCAGACGCTCAGCGGCGTGCGGTAAGCGAATTCATCCAGCCACATACTCCCTACAAAATAAGCTCCCGTTAAGGCAAAAGGGATGGCAAATAAAGCTAAAATACTGACGTTCCGTAACAGGAGCAGGGTTATTGATATTACGGAAGCTCCGTTTACCTTGCGAATGGCGATTTCTTTGGTTCGGCGGGATACCTCGTCGCCCGTAAACCCGAACAAACCCAATATCGCAATAATGACAGCCAGGCAGGAGAAAAGTTGAACGGTCGTACGTATCCCGTTTTGGTCTTCATAACCGGCTCGGTACATATATTGGTAATAAATGGGATTGAGATTGGGTTGGTTACTGATTTTCCGGATTCTGTCCGTCAATTCCTGCAACTGTTTCCGTCCTATGTGTTCCATTCTCATCAACAGATAGTAAGTGCGGCTGGTGTCCGGTTCCGCCAGAGGTATCATAAACATAGGCTGCTGTGAGGTATAAAGGGAAGCGACCTGAAAGTTCCGGCAAGTGCCGCAAAGTATGATGGGACGTTTTCCCAAGAATAAGCCGGTTCCGGTTTTTCCGGCAATTTCCAGTTTATCCCGGAATTTTTCATTGACGAATACATTGTTCCTTCCTCCGGTAAAGGCAACGGAGTCTCCTTCAAGTAAAGGAACCTGTAAGGTAGAGAGAAAATCTTCATCGGTTTGGAATACGAAACTTTCGAATAATCCCTGGCCGTTCGCATCCGAAACCGTAATCCGAGAAGGCCATATGGGAAGATTGCTTGTAAACGAAGCGTCGCTAACGAAAGGAAAACGTTTTACCTCATCTTTGACCGAAGCGAGAGAAGGATAAGGAGAGCCGCAGCTGACTTCCATGTAATAAAGATGGTCCATTTTATAGCCCAGATCCTTATTCATGATCATCTGATATTGTCCGTTGATAATGATCAGGGAAGTCAGCAACAGACAGGCGGAAAAAAACTGAACCCAAAGCAGAACGTATTTCCAGGAACGGCGTCCCTGCGATACTTGCCGGAATATTTGCAATACGGGAACGGAGGCGAATAAGCGGGCCGGTAATACTCCCGTCAGAAAAATCATAAAAAGGATAAAAAGAGCGACGACGATCAATACCCGGGTGTTGAATAAGCTGGCATATTCGTTGTACATGATGTTTTCGAAAAAAGGCTTGAAAGCGAGTAACAATCCCAGGGAGAACAGGCCGGCGATAAAAGTCAGTATCACGGTTTCGGTAAGAAAGATGGTGAAAATATTCAGGGTACTGGCACCGTTGATTTTGTGTATGCCGATCTCCTTGGTTTTCTGAATTAAAGACGAAAGAGCGATCAGGATATAGTTCAGGGCGGATATCAAAACGATGATAGAGCCCATAAATCCAACCAGAAAGAGATAAGAATACCCCCATCCGTATTTCAGATGGAGGTCTTGTAAAGGCTGTAAGATATAAGTGTAATGACGTTCTTTTGTCTGATGAGGATCGGCTATCGCCTGTATTTTCCGGGCTACGGATTCGGGGTCGGTTCCGGGAGCCAGACGAACATATCCTGAAAATTCCCGGGGGCCGGTCCATTGCTCGTCTGCGATTTCTGCTACGGGATGGAGGGCGTAGATATTCATCAGGTGGCTGTTTCGGGGGAAACTTTCAAATACGCCGGCTACGGTGATCAGTTTGTTGCCGAATTTCAGCTCTTTTCCTACGGGATCTTCATCTCCGAAAATGATACGGGCCATTTTATCCGATATAAAAAATTTGTCTGCATATTGAAGGTCTGCGGGGTCGCCTGCCAATACACGGTAGGAAAAAAGCCGGAAAAACGAGCTATCGGCTCTGAGAGCATCGCCTCCCTGAAACACCCGGTCTCCGTATTTATAATTGGGATAAACATTATGCGCTACACTGGTGGTTAATTCTATTTCCGGAATTTTCTGTGCCGCTTCCTTGAGGAGAGCGAGTGGAATGTCCGATCCTCCTGTTTTCGTGCCTATGCGGTAGATCCGGCCGGCATCCCGGTGAAAACTATCGTAATCTGTTTCAAAAGCACAATAACTGAAAGCGAGTATCCCGACCGATAATCCGATGGTCAAAGAGATGACCTTAGTGAAACTGGCTCCTTTGAATTTGAGCAAATCGCGTAAAATAAAAGAAAGTCTTTTCATATTATAGTGGGTTTGATTTAGCTTTTGTTTTGATCCGGCTTGTTCCAGAAAGTTCCTCACTGAAGCTTAGCCTCAGGTTAAAAATAAGATATAAATAGACAGGTTGCTATGGGACAGCGGGAGGAAAGATCAGGACACCAAATGTAAAAAATAGTTGATAATTAAAGGGTTATAAAAAATCTGTCAGGACACGCGGGAAAAGAGTTTCAAAAAGATTTTTTTTTAAGCCGTTTTTTCCGGAGCGCCGTAATCTGTTCGTCGAAAAATTTTTTTAAATCCTGATTTTTTGCCAAAGCGAGTTTTTGCCGGAGGCGGGTCCGGCGTTTGTAAATGGAATCGTTATGCACATCCCACAGTATGGCCAGTTCGTCCGTTTCGAATCCTGCGCAGATGAGGGCGCAATACCGGATGTTTTCTTCGGTAAGTTCGGGATAATTTTTTTGCAGGTGATCGAGGATGCCGCATCCCATGATATTTACCCCTTCTTTCAGTAAGGTCCAGTCGGCCGGAGAAAAAGAGTCCGTAGAAACCATTCGGGCAAATTTATCTTTCAGTTTTTCCAGGTTATTTCCGTATTTCCGGGAAAGTTCGACAAACTCCTTGATCATCACGACGCGGAGCCGGAAAAACTCTTTCAGCTTATTGTCTTTTTCATCCAATTCCCGAAGCAGTTTTTCTTTCAGTTCGTCTTCGGCTCTTTGTAAGCGCTCGATAAACAATTGACTTTGGAACAATTCTTTACGTCTCCGGCTGATCCGGTAACGGAAGAATCCCAAGACCAATAAAAGGAGGGAAGCGACTCCCAGGCAACCGATACGCCAGATGTGCAGTTGGCGCTGTAAATGCCTGTTTTGGACGCGCATATGTTCATACCGGTATTTCCATTGCAAATTTTCCGATTCTTTTTTTCCCAAAAGAGAACCGAGCCGGGGTAGTTTCGCCTGCAATTTCTCCCGGAGAGAAAAGCGGTCTTCCTCGGGAAGGGCGTCGGCTGCATAGGTGTAAGACATCAAGGCTTTGGAGAACATATTTTTTCCTTCATAGTAAAGTCCCTGATAGTAATAGATCCGGGCCAGTTCCGGAGAGGTCTCTTTTTTATTGATGTAATATCCTAATGCGGTTTGCAATAAGGTGTCGGAAGAAAAGGATTTTTCTTCCCGGTATTGGCGATCGGCCCGGGCCAATGCTTCCTGGGCCGGCTTTTTTCGGTTAAACCGGTCGAACAGCGTATATAAAGGAGCGTGTTTATTATCCTTCAGTTCATTTTCCCTATTCTCTTCCCTTTCCCTCTGTATGCAGCCGAGGAAAAAAAGCCCGAGAAAAAGGAAAACGATAGTTCTCATTTTGAATGAATGGCTGTTGTTTTTTTACTTTCCATTAAATAATCAACAAAAATATTTAAAAAAATGCGGAATGAAAACGGTATTTATTTTTTAATCGGTTTTTTCTTCAAAAAAAGTTTTTCTTTTCCCAGGGGTCCTCTCCTTTTTGATTACCAGGGATCAACTGAAAAATTCCGGGAAAGCGGGAGAGTTTTCCGGGAAAGGAAGCCTGCCGGTTTCGAAAGAATTTCCGGTTTTGTTGTTAATTTTTTAGACAAGACCTGTCAAGATTTTAGACATTCTGAAGGCATTAAAGTGTGTTATTATATTGATATTCAATGTTTTATACTAATGGTATGTTTTTTGATACAGTCCGGTTTATAAAGAGAGTGTACCTTTTTAGGATAAGTTTAATACAGACACTAACGCATAAGGAAATGAAAATCGTGCAGTTTAAAATGGTATTTCGGGGATGGATGAGAAATAAGGTGTATACGGCGATCTCCGTTTTGAGTTTGATCGTGGGTTTGACCTGCAGTATATTGATGGCGGGATTTGTGACGAACGAGTATCGGATTGCCAGGTATATGGCCGACAGCGATGAATGGTATACTTTTAAATCGAAAAGCGAGTTTTATGGAGATAGCGAATTGGAGATCCTGGGAGGAATCGGAGGGGGGAATATCGGTCCTTTGCTGAAAAACACTTTCCCGGAAGTGAAGGATTATTGTGTTTTTCATAGTTGCCCGGCCCAGCTGAAAAAGGAGGGGCAGATGACGGAAGCAGAGGGGTTTTTCGAAGTGACCGTTACTTTGGAAGAATTGAGTAAAGTGAAGTTGATCGTAGGAAATTTACGGCAAACTCTTTCGGCTCCGGGAGAGATTGCCGTCACCCGTTCCTTTGCTTTGCGTAACTTCGGACGGGAAAATGTCGCTGGGGAATCTTTGGATTTTGCCATTCTGAAGTCCGTCCGGACGGGAGATGGGATCTCTTCAAAATTTTTCGATGAGACGTATACGGTTACTTCGGTGATCGACGATTCGGACAGAGGCTTTTTTAAGTATAATATATTGAAAGGGTTGCCGGAGAAGGAGATCGATGTAAACTTAAAAAGCTGGAGTGGTTTTTATTATACTTTCGTGCACCTGGACGGAGAAGTGACGGGTAAAGATTTTGAAGAAAAGATGCGGGAGGATGCTAATTTTCAGGATTTGAGGTTAGTGCCTGTCAACGAAATATATTTTACTCCGGGGGCGGGGGAGGGAGAGTTGACGCTCAGCCGGGATCCGGTTTTAATGTATGTAGGCATCAGTATTGCTTTAGCCGTCTTGTTGATTGCCTGTTTCAATTATATCAATCTCGGTATGACGCGTGCTTTACAGCGTTTACGGAATACCGGACAACAAATGGTGTTCGGGGCCTCGAAGCAGGAGATGAGGATGCAATTGATCGTGGAAACGGGAATGCAAACTGTATTAGCGGCAGGAATCGCTGGCTTACTGATCTGGAGATTGTTGCCTCAGTTCAACGCTTTGTTCGGAGCTCGTTTAATTCTGCAAGATTTCTTCGAGGGATTTACTCCCTGGTTGTTGGTCGGTATTTTGCTGGCGGTTATCTGCTTACCTTCCTTATATATTTTTTCCCGTTTGGGAGAAAATCAACTCAGTCGTCTTTTAAAACAAGAATACAGCCAGCGGTCGCGCTTGGTAACCGGTATGGTGGTGGGTCAGTTCACCGTATCGATCGTTTTACTGTTATTGGTAGTAAATGTGCATCGTCAGGTGGATTTTATCGCCCACAACCGTCCGGAGGCGGAAAGTGTTTTGTTGTTGAACGAGGAAGGTGAAGGAGAGGGAAAAGCTTGGGACGTATTTTGCGAAAAACTGACCGGAATTCCTGAAATAGAAAGGATCAGCAAAGGGTCGGGCTTGTCCGTAGGTGCTATTTCCAATAACGGTCGTTTGGTAAATCTTATTAATTGTGACGAGCATTATTTCGATTTTTATAATTTACAATTTGTGGAGGGGGGACCGTTTACGGCACAGTCTCCGAAAGGCTCGGTGGTCGTGAACGAAACATTGGTAAAAAAGTGGGAAGTGAAAGAACCGGTCGGTTACCAATTTGATTTTAACGGAGAGTGTTATACCATTTGCGGCGTAGTCCGGGATTTTATTATCGAAGACCTTACCCGGCCTATCAATCCTTTGATAATTGCTCCCGAAAACGCCTGGACCACCGTAATAAAAGTGGCACCGGAAAATCGGCAGGCTGCCGTCGCTAAAATGACGGCTCTCTGGAAAGAAATCGCTCCGGGAAGTCAGCCGTTTACCTGGAATACAATGGCTGATGCCTACCTCAGTTTCCATCAGGATCAGCAAAAAATGCTGTCCCTGATACTCGTGTTTGCCTGGATCAGTCTCTTGCTTACCTGTATGGGATTATTCGGTTTAGCCTGGTATTCGGTGGAAAACCGGATGAAGGAAATCGCTTTACGCAAAGTAAACGGAGCAACGGAATCCCAGGTCATCGGACTTTTATGCAGCCGCTTTATGAAATGGATTATGATATCCTTTTTGATTGCTTTACCGATAGGATTTTATTTTACCCAGGAATGGTTGAAGCAGTTTGTTTACCGGCAGGAACCGACGGTCTGGATTTACCTGATGGTGGGCGGTTTGGTGTTGGGAATAGGTGTATTGACGGTTATCTGGCAATCCTGGAGGGCTGCTTTGCGTAATCCGGTAGAAACATTGAAGAGCGAATGAGGCAGGGATTCCGGGTGGAGCACTCTATTTTCAGAAAGAGCGGACTGCCGGAAACGGAAGAATAAAAGCGGGGGCTTACCGGGAGTCGTAAGGGTGGCAAACCGGTACTTCCGCAGGTAGGAGGGTAGAGGAATAGAGGAAAAATAAGGTATAATATACTGGAAATGATTGACTTGAAACTTTTTATCCGGAGCTTGTGGCGCAATAAATTATATTCCGGTATTACCGTTACCGGTTTTTCGATAGCTTTAACCTTCGTCATTTTGTTGGGGGTATATATCCGGCAGGAGTTATCGGTAGATAGTTTTCATCTGAAAAAGGACCGGATTTTTCGTTTAATATCGGAAAAAGGTTCGATTGCTTCTCCTGTTTTGGGGGAAAGATTGGTACGGGATAATCCGGAAATAGAAAGCTATACCCGTTTGTATGAAGAAGAGGGCTTCGTAACGGCGCCGGACGGACAAAAGGTAACTATCCGGTTCTTGCTGGCCGATCCTGCCTTTTTCCGGATGTTTTCTTTTCCCTTATCGGAAGGGCAAGCCGGTGAGGTATTACAAACCGGAAGAGAAATTGTATTGAGCCGCTCTTTTGCGCAGAAATTGTTCGGGGATAGGGACCCTTTCGGACAGGTAGTGAGGTATCAGGGAGAGTTACCCTGGACCGTTGCGGGAGTCATGGAGGATTTTCCTGAAAATACGCATTTCAACCGTTGTGATGCCGTTGTGGCTTTCTCCGCTTTAGCCGATATTTGGGGAGACAAAACCATGATGTCGAGGGATGGGAATGCCAGCTTCGGTTTGTATCTGGAAGCAAAAGAAGGGACGAATCTGGAAGCTAAATCCGCGGAAATATTACAGCAATTTAAAAAAGATTACTGGGCATATGACGAAAAGGCTTCTTATCACCGGGAGGAGGTGAGACTGGAACCCCTGGCGGAGGTTTATTTCGGCGGGTGGACGGAAGAAGCGGGGATTCATGGAAATAGCAAGCTTTTCGTTTCCGTATTATCCCTCATTACGCTGATTATTCTGATGTTGGCCCTGATCAATTATACGAATTTATCGATAGCCCGCACCAGCTTCAGGGCGAAAGAAGCAGGTGTACGAAAAGTGTTGGGGAGCAGTAAGGGAAGGTTATTCCGACAGTTTATCACCGAGTCCGTTCTGTTATGTATACTCTCGCTGGGAATTGCTTTTATCCTGGCGATTCTGGCCCTTCCCCTTTTCAACGGGTTGTTGCGTACGCATGTGGAAATAAGGGATGCGTTGACTCCGGCGACATTCTTCTGTGCGTGGGGGGGAATTATCGTTCTGGGGGTGTTTGCGGGAGCCGTGCCTGCCCGGATTCTCACCGGTTTTCCTACGGTGGAAGTGATGAAAGGGGGATTGCGTAGACGGTCGAAAGGACGGTATGGAAAGATGCTGATTTGTGTTCAGTATACCGTGGCTGTTCTGTTGATGATTTGTACGGCCGTACTTTGGAAACAGACGGATTATATGCGTTCGGCTTCCCTGGGGTATGAAAAGGAAAATGTCATTTGGTTGCAGGGAATGATCAAGGCCTCGCAAAAAAACGGGTTGAGGGAAGAATTAAAACGGATTCCCGGAGTGGAGGAAGTATCTTATACCGAAGGAAGTCCGTTGGATGCTGGTTACAGTACCACCTATATGCGGGAAGGTAAAGAAATGGATGTAAGGGCAATGAACGTCGACAGCGCTTTTTTCCGGGTTTTAAAATTAAACGTCCAATCGACCGGAACGGCTGTGTCTTCCGAAGCGGTCTGGCTTAACGAAACAGCGGTACGGGAATTCGGTTTACCGGCTCTGCCCCGGTCCATCCGCTTGTTTCAGCAAGAAGTGCCGGTGGCCGGTGTAGTGAAAGATTTTCATCTCCGGAAATTGTCGGAACGCATAGAGCCTTTGATTATCCGGCCGTTCAAGGAGGGATACGAGCCTCGGGAAATATTGATCAGGGTCGGGGGCGTACAAGCCGGCCAAACTTATCGGCACATTCGGGAAACTTACGCTCGGTTTGTAGACGCTGTCCCTTTTGCATCGGGTTTTATGGATCAAACTATCGCAGGCTGGTATGACCAGCAGGAGCGAACGGCACGTTTGATCGGGTATTTTTCCGTATTGGCAGTAGTGCTTTCTATGATGGGAATTTTAGCGATGGCCACTTACTTTATCCGGCAACGGGTAAAAGAAATCGGTATCCGCCGGGTAAACGGCGCTTCGGTAAAGGAAATCCTGGAAATGCTCATGGGCAATTTTATGAAATGGATTGTATTGGCATTGGGGATCGGGAGTCCGGCAGCTTATTACATCATGCACAGCTGGTTGTCGGGTTTTGCCTACCGGACAGCTTTCAGCTGGTGGATTTTTGCCGGTGCCGGAGGATTGACGCTGCTGCTTGCTGCTTTGATGATTTGCGGTCAAAGCTGGAAAGCTGCCGGAGAAAATCCGGTGAACACCTTGAAGAATGAATAAAAGGAAGTGTCCGGCCGGACAAATAAAGTGATAAAAAATTAAAGTCGAAAAGTATGAATCGAAAATTAGTTTTGACGATCTGGTTTTTAGGGGTAGCCGGAATGGCGATAGCTCAGGAAGTTATTTCCCGGGATACGTTGATTGCCGATTTCCGTCAATTCGTCAGCTATCTGGAAGAAACACATCCGGATCCTTATTCGGCTTTCGGAGGGAAAGTGTTTTTTCATAAAAGGGCCGGGGAAATGCAAAAGGAATTAAGGGAGAAAGACTGGAATTTGATGGACTTCAGTTTGTTTTTGAGACGGTTTATCGCTCCCTTGGGGGACGGGCATACCGGGGTGAAGACCCTTCGTCAGGAAAACCGGAAAATACCCTTGTATTTGCCGCTGACGGTAAAAGTGATTCCGGACGGCCTGATTTTGGCTGCCGTACCCAGAGCGCAGGCTGGCTACCGGGGGAGTAAATTGCTGGGCGTGGACGGGGTGGCTGTGTCAGAATTGGCCGATCAGGCGGCTGAGCTTGTCGCTGCTGAAAATTTGTATGGAAAATATGAAAATTTTGCCAGGGGTTTTCCGGACTTACATTTTCTCCGGCGGTTGATTCCTGGCGGAGATACGGTGGTGCTGGATCTCCTCACTCCCCGGATGGAACGCTTAAAGTGGACCTTAAAGGCGGTGCCTCAGGAAGAATGGAAGAAGACGGAGAAAGTTTCTTCCCCGCTGTGGGAAAAAACGGCAGGAATGGGGAATATGGATTGGCGGTTTCTGGACGAAGAGAAACAGACGATGATTTTTCGCTTACAAAGCGTTATGGCCCGGGAAGCGTATGCTTTTATGAAAGAAGCGGGATGGGACGGCTGGCAGCGACAAGTAGAAAATTATTATAAAACGATCCTTCGTACCACCCAGCCGGAAAAGCCGGAAGAAGCGATTGCCGGAATTCCCATGTTGGCGCAGGAATTCCGGAAAATGCTGGAAGTCATGAAAAAAGAAAACAGTCCCAATCTGATTATCGATTTGAGGGGAAACGGAGGAGGGTTTACCCCGATTACCTTGCCGACGATTTATCAAATGTATGGAGACCGGTATTTACAGACGGATATGGGGGTCGCTTTTTATCGCCTGATTTCGCCTTTGTACCTGCGGAAAATTAATCAGACCTTGGCTGATTTTAACCGGAATCAGGGTACGGATTTGACATTGGGCGAATATAGAGGGGAGGAAGAAAAGGAGAAAAATACCCCCTCCGGAAAAAGGGAAGGATTTTTAAGGCAGTGTATCGGGGGTGGAGAGAAATATATCCGGGATTTGGAAGGGAAACCGGTATATACCCCCCGGAAAGTGTTTGTTGTGACCGACACACGTACGTTCAGCGCAGCTTTCCACTATGCCTTTTATCTGTGGAAAATGGGAGCCCTTGTAGTAGGCGTCCCTTCCAGTCAGGCACCTAATACGTTTATGGAAACGACTCCTTTCCGCTTGCCCCGAACCGGAATAGAAGGTTCCATCTCGAATTCCGCTCAGTATTTCTTACCCCCTGCGGATTTACGTGCCAAGATATTTTATCCGGACTGGATTCCCGATTATAAGGATTACGTCCGGTATGATTTCAGTACGGATACCGAAATCCGGTATTTGGTGGATAGATTGAAAAAGGAAAGCCCCTGAAAAGGTTAAAAAGTGAAGTCCTATGTATTTAAAGGCAGGGAGTTATTTTTAGCCGGTAGATTTTTAATATATTTACACAATAGTTTTAAATATACGTTTAAACCTATATCTTATGATACGAGAATTTTTATCGACCTTGAAACGGAACAAGATGGCGTTTCTTTTGAACGTCCTCGGATTGTCTCTGGCTTATGCCGTGTTGACCATAGTTGCTTTTCAGACTTCATACGAGTTCGGTTTCGACCGCTCTTATAAGGAGGCGGATCAAATTTACAGAGCGAACAACTATGTACCTATTTTCGGGGATTATATGGGTTTTAGTTATCCTTTGGCGGAGAAAATGACGGCGTCTATCCCCGAGATCCAGTCCTCGGCTTTGGTTTTTTATTACAATTCGAATCGGTTGACTTTGACGGATGCCCAGGGTAAACCGACCTATTTTGATGAAAATTATTGCAAGGTAACCCCCGGTTTCCTGGATGTATTTTCTCCCCGGATTATTGCCGGCGATCCGAAAACCTGTTTGGAAAGTGCGAATTCCGTAGCTTTGCCCGAAAGCATGGCCTTGCGGCTGTTCGGGGAGAAATCTCCGGTGGGAAAAACGCTGACTATCCAGGGCCAGGAGGTGACGGTAACGATGATCTATGAAGATTTTCCTAAAAACAGCACGATCCGAAACGCGGTTTTGTCCCCTGCTGAAAATTGGGGATGGGGGAATTGGCCGTATGCTTTTTACTTGAAACTGGCTTCGGGTACTGACCCCCAGGAGATTGTCCGGAAGATGGCGTCGGTAGATTTTCCGCAAGAGATGAAAGAACACGGTCTGACTCCCGATCAGTTCAAATATGGCATCCAGCCGATGAAGGACCTCTACTTTAAGGGAGAGGGAAAAGGAAATTGGGAAAAAGGAAATTTAAATACGACCTTTTCTCTGATTGCTGTTGCTTTAGTGATTATTCTGATTGCGTATGTCAATTTTATCAATTTTTCGACGGCATTGGCTCCGGTCCGGATTCGCCGGATCAATACTCAAAAGGTATTGGGAAGCACTACTGCTCGTTTGATGCGGTTTATTACATGCGAATCGGGTATCATCTCGCTCCTGGCGTTCGGTTTATCGTTTGTCTGGACCGTTTTGTTCATTTCTTCTCCTTTGACGTCCTTTTTCAATGCTGATCTGGTTCTGTCGAATCACATCGGGCTTCTGGCAGCTATAGGAAGTATAGCTGTGATCCTCGGATTGCTGGCAGGGGTGTATCCGGCTTTTTACATGACCTCTTTCCCTCCGGCTATGGTATTGAAAGGTTCGTTCGCTTTATCTCCCAAAGGGATACGCCTGAGAAACTCCCTGGTCGTCTTCCAGTTTATTGCTACTGTAGTATTGATTACCGTAGCTTGTTTTATTAAGATTCAGCATGATTTCATGCAGAATATGGATACGGGCTTTGAAAAAGAGAATGTGTTGTATGTACCTTTGACAGACGGCATAAAGCGGCAAATGAGCGCTTTCACTCACGATTTGGAGGCGCGGCCGGAGATCTCGGACCATACGCTTGCGGCTTACCTGCCGGGAAATGTAGATAATCGGTGGGGCCGGGAAATTGACGGCAAAAGCGTGAACTTCGCTATCTGGGCTGTAGGACCTAATTTTTTACGTTTTTTTCAAATAGACGTGACGGAAGGTTCCGATTTTTCCGAACACCCGGAGAAAGGAAAGGATAAAATTATTTTTAACCGGAAATTTTTAGAAAAATACGATTTGAAAGATTTGCTGGGAAAAGAAATTCCCTGTGACGGAAATACCGGTACGGTGGTAGGAATTGCGGAAGATGTCAATTTCAACCCCCTGCGGGAGGAGATTGAGCCGATGGCTTTTGTTTGCGGAGATCATCTGATAAAAAATTATATGCTATTGCGGGTGAGCGGCACCCGTTTGCCGGAAACGGTCGATTATATCCGGACAATCGGCAAACAATATGGAGATAATGACTTGAATGTCGGTTTTTTAGATCAATATACGGCCTATATTTACCAGAAAGAAGAAAATTTTGCCAAGTTGATTTCTATATTCGGAGGAATTACGATTCTGATTTCCTTGATGGGAATTTACGGTTTGATTTTATTCAATGCCCGTTTCCGGATGAAAGAAATCGGTATCCGGAAAGTGAACGGGGCGACGGAATTAGAGATGATCGCTTTATTGAACAAGGGCTTCCTGAAGCTGATCCTGTATTCGTTTCTGCTTGCGGTGCCTATGGCCTGGTATGTGGTACAGGAATGGTTATCGGGTTTTGCTTACCGCACGCCTGTATACTGGTGGGTATTTTTATCGGCAGGTGTCGCTACCGTATTGATTACGGTGTTAACCGTCAGCTACCAGAGCTGGAAAGCAGCCACAATCAATCCTGTCGAAACTTTGCGAAGCGAATAACACACGGGGCCGGTGTGGGAGAAGAAGGGAAATATAAATACTAAAATTAAATAGAGATGTTTCGGGAATTTTTATCTACCTTAAAACGGAACAAATTGGCGTTTGTGCTGAACGTTATCGGTTTGTCTGTGGCTTTTACGGTGTTGACCGTAATCGCTTTTCAAGTGATGTATGAGTTTGGTTATGACCGTTCTTACAAAGATAAAGAGCGGATCTTTCTGTTGGAATATTACGACCAGGTAGCTACGAATTACAGCGCCAATATCTGTGTGCCGGCTGTGGAAGCTATTGGTAAGAATATTCCGGGAATCGAGGCGTATTGTGCTACCTGGCAAGGTTGGGACCAGGTATTGAGTGTAGAAGACAGCCAAGGGAAGACCATCGAGTATCAGGAACCTTTCTGGAAAGTGACGCCAGGTTTCTTCGAGGTATTTTCTCCGGAAATTGTGGCGGGGGATCCGAAGACGTGTCTGGAAGGGGAGTATTCGATTGCTTTATCGGAAAGTATAGCACGGAAGTTCTTCGGAAACGAATCGGCTTTGGGGAAAACGATGAATATTGGTAAAATCCCTGTAACCGTAACTTTGATTTATAAAGATTTTCCCAAAAACAGTTCGGTCAGAAACGGTATATTGTATGGTCTGAAAGACGAAACCTGGTCGGAATGGTCTTATGTCCCCTATTATAAGCTGGCTTCCGGCGTTTCAGCGGAGGAGATAACTTCCAAAATCAGTCAAATGGATATGCCCGGGATGGAGAAAGAAGATTTGTTGGAGTTTCAGGAACGGATGAAATTCTATTTGACTCCGGTGACGGACATTTATTTTAAAGCCAAGTCGGACGGGAGCGTGACGAGGGGGAATCTGAGCACTACCTGGTCTTTGATCGCCATCGCTCTTCTTATCATCGGGATCGCTTATGTCAATTTTATCAATTTTTCAACGGCGTTGGCTCCTGTCAGAATCAAACGGATCAATACCCAAAAAGTGATGGGAGCTTTGCCCGGTGAGTTAAGGCGGGGTATGGTGTTCGAATCGGTAGTTTTGTCTTTGTTGGCCTTCGGTTTATCCTTTATATGGACTTCTTTATTTACCGCTTCCCCTGCGGCAGATTTTTTTACGGCCGATCTGGCTTTTGGAGCGAACGGAGCTATACTGTTGTGTATCGCGGCTCTGGCCGTGGTTTTAGGAACCCTGGCGGGACTTTATCCAGCCTTTTATACCACCTCCTTTCCTCCGGCTTTGGTCCTGAAAGGGACTTTTGCCTTGACGCCGAAAGGAATCCGTTTGCGGAATTCCTTATTGTTATTTCAGTTTATTACGACTATTATTCTGATCACCGTGGCTATTTTTATTAAGTTGCAGCATACCCATATGCAAAATATGAGTTTGGGTTTTGACCGGGAAAATGTCGTCTATGTGCCTTTGAACGGAGAAGTGAAAAAACAGTTGAATGCTTTTGAAAACGAATTGAAAGCCCGTCCGGAGATCCTGAATTATACGACTACCCGTTTTCTGCCGGGTCAGGTGGGCATGGGATGGGGCCGGGAGTTTAACGGACAGCGGGTACAATTTTATGCCTGGCCGGTAGCTCATAATTTTCTTCGCTTTTTCGATATCAAAATTGCGGAAGGAACCGACTTCTTCGCCCATAACGAGAAAGGGGTCAATAAGGTTATTTTCAACCGGAAGTTTATAGATAAATTCGGTATGGAGGATGTTATCGGAAAAGAAGTCGGTTGTTTCAATAATATGGGACAGGTCGTCGGAATCGCCGAGAACATCAATTTCAGATCGGTGAAGGAAGAAATCGAACCGATGGCTTTCGTTTGCGGAGACGATCAGGGTGTGGAATATGCTTTACTAAAGGTGAGTGGCACTCGCTTGCCGGAAACCATCGATTATATCCGGAAAACCTACCGGCAATTTTCGACCGAAGGTGGGAATGTAAAATTCTTAGATGAGACCATGGATCAAATGTACCGGAAGGAAGCGAATTTTGCGAAACTGATATCTATTTTCGGATTGATTACCATCCTGATTTCGCTGATGGGGATTTACGGGTTGATCTTGTTCAATGCCCGGTTTAAGGTGAAAGAAATCGGTATCCGAAAAGTCAACGGAGCGACGGAAGCCCAGATGCTGATCCTGCTGAACAAAGGGTTCTTGAAACTCATTCTGGTTTCCTTCGTCCTCGCCGTACCGATAGCCTGGTACATCGTCAAAGCCTGGCTGGCGGGTTTCCCCTATCGGACGACGATGTACTGGTGGGTATTTTTGTTGGCCGGGATCATTACTTTGATCATCACCGTGCTGACCGTAAGTTGGCAAAGTTGGAAAGCGGCTACGATCAATCCGGTGCAAACTTTGCGGAACGAGTAGCGGCTGGGGACGGGGTATAGGAACCACTATCGCACCTTAGCCCCGTCCCCCTGTTCTAAAAAGAAGCTTATGAGATGCATTTTTTTTATTTTTTTGTGGGCCGGCTTGGCTTGGTATTTTCCGGCGAAAGCGCAAAAGATCGGGAAAAAGGAGCTCAAACGCTATGTACAGGAACTTTCTTCCTCAGAATTTGAAGGCCGGGGTACCGGAGAAGCCGGGGGAGAAAAAGCCGCATTGTACCTGGAAGAAAAATTCCGGGAGTTGAATTTGCAGCCGTTAAAGGGCGGTGATTTCCTAAATCCGTTCTCGCTGTTTATTACTTACCGGGAACGGTGTACCGTGAAGTGCGGTGAGAAAATATACGGGGATTTTGAAGAGATGTTTTGCTCTTCCCGTCGTTTCACCCAGAATGAAGAAGTGGAAAGAGAAATGATTTTCGGCGGAACAGGCGATACAGCTTTGTTGAAAGAAATGGACTTGCAGGATAAAGTTATCGCTTTTTTTGTACCCCGGCTGAGAAGTACGTTTTCGTTGACCCGTTTTTTAGCCAAGCGTGGTGCGTATGCGGTTTTTTATGCGAATCCGGATAATGAACTGCAATTTGAGAGTATGCGCCAGACCCTGAAGAATCATCTTTTGGCTAAAAGGTATTCACTCGATCCGGAAGAAAAGCGGTTGGTGATCGGGACCTCGGATATCTATTATGCTCCGGTTCCCGAAAAAGAGACGGGAGAATTTTATTTCCGCAGTGGAGAGTTGGCCGAAATGTTCGGGAAAAGTGTGAAAAGTCTCCGAAAGACGACAGATATCGGGACGATTTCTGCTGTACGGATAAAAGTGCTGTGCAAAAGAATCCGAAAACCCGTGCAGGTGGCTAATGTTACCGCTGTGGTCCGAGGAGAGCCGCTTACCGATCGTACGCTGGTCGTTACGGCTCATTACGACCATTTGGGAAAGCAAAACGGCATCATCTATCCCGGCGCCGACGATAATGCTTCCGGAGTAGCTGCATTATTGGGCGTTGCGGCCGATGTCATTGCTTCGGGCCGAAAACCGGTTTGTAACATTGTATTTGCAGCTCTGGTCGGTGAGGAAAAAGGACTGTTAGGCAGTAGCTATTTTTTGGATTCGACAGCGGTCGGTCTGGATATTTTCGGAAACGTCAATATCGATATGATGGGACGTATCGACGAGAAATTGAAAAAAAAACATAAGCAATTGTATGTTTTCGGAGATGTGGAAGACGTGTTGTTTGCCGGTATCCTGAAAGAGTTGTCCGGGAAATACGCTCTCTTCCCCCAGTTCACACCACCCGTCGGTTTTTCTTCCGACCACGAAACTTTCCGGGTGAAAGGAATTCCGGCTCTTTTCCTTTACAGCGGTTCACATGAAGATTTGCACCGGCCTACCGATACCTGGCAGCGTCTCGATTACGACCGCCTGGAGTTCCGTACGGATTTCGCACGCGAGCTGGTGAGGCGTTTGAGCGGGATTCCCGAAAATTAACTTCGGAAACAGATCAACAAGAAGTCTCTTTTATTGCTTGAGAGGAAGGAAGGCAGAAGAAAGTTTTTCTGTCTAAAAAATAGGCAAACTATGTCTAATAATTTTACATCATTTTCTTTCTTTTGTTAGGATAAATTATTGATATATACCTATTTATTAGTTTGGTATATATTTTGTTAAAAATATGTGGACGAATGAAGAGGGAAGTCCCTATTTATAAAACAGGAGCATTTTATGAAAAACTTGCATTACGTACTTCGGAATATTTTTCGTTTTCGGGGAAATACCCTGATTAAACTCATCTCATTGACGCTGGGATTGGCGGTTGCGGTTTTGTTATTTACGTATAATGCTTTTCAGTTGTCGTTTGACGATTTCCAGCCCGAAGGTGACCGGATTTTCCGGGTGGGATTGTGGTTCAGATCAATGGGAGATAAGGAATCGGATCAGTCTCCCTATACTTTTCAGCCGGTAGCAGCTTCGATGAAAGCGGATATGCCTGAGGTGGAGTATGCCACTTGCCTGAGGAACGAAGGGGAGGCGGGGTATAAGTATGGAGATGAGGTATTCCACTTTCGTACGATTTATGCCGATACCGTTTTCTTTCGCTTGTTCGGTTATCCGGTTATTTCAGGCCGGCCGGAGGAAGAGTTGGGAATCAAAGGAAATGTTTTTATATCCGCCGAGTTTGCCGGACGGGTGTTCGCAAAAGAGGATCCGGTAGGAAAGACTTTGGTCAGTGAAGGCGAAACGTATACGGTGGCGGGAGTATTTGCCGATCTGCCGGAAAATACGCATTTACATTTCGATGCGGTGAAGTCTTTTGAAAATCTGAAAGAAAAAATGTTTATGGGTTGGGGAGGCGGAGACGCTTTCAATACGTATGTCCGGCTGGTGGAAGGATCCGCTGCGGAGCAGGTGTACGCCCGTATACCGGTTATGGTTGAAAAATACAGGGGAATTTCCTATGAAAAAGCCGGGTTCAAGGTGTTTCTCCAACCTTTGGCTGAGATCTATACGAAATACGGTGGAGACGGAGTGATGGAGAAGGTCTGGTTACTCAGTTTGCTGGCTTTTATCGTGCTTTTGGTTTCGGCTCTGAATTATGTGCTGATTTCTGTTTCTTCCCTGGTGGTCAGGTCCCGGTTGATAGGAGTACATAAAGTCAACGGGGCCAGTCGGAAAGATATCTTTCGGATGTTTGTTACCGAAACCGGAGTATTGTTGGGAATCGCTTTGGTTTTGTCGGGTTTGGTATTGGTGGTTTTCAACCGGACGATCGAATCCCAACTGTATGTTTCGTTGGAAACTTTATTCGCCTGGCGAAATTTGTGGGTAATCGGGATTGTGGCCTTATTGCTTTTGTTCTTGGCGGGAGTGTTGCCGGCACGAATATTTTCTGCTGTTTCCGTTATGCAGGTATTCCGGCAGGTAAGCGGCGGGCGGAAAGTGTGGAAGCGGGCTTTGCTGGGCGTACAATTTGTGTTGGCTGTTTTTTTGATTACGTTGTTGATTATTTTCGACGGACAATATAATTTGTTGATAAATAAAGATTTGGGTTATCGGCCGCAAGGTTTGTATTTTACTCAGATACAAAATAAGGCCGGAGGGAACGAAGCTTTTAAAGTAAAAAGTGAATTGAGCCGTTTCCCCTTTGTGGAAGGCGTATCCGTTACCTTGGATGTGCCTATAGGAGGATTGTCCGGGAATGCAATCACTCCCGCGGGGAAAAAACACAGCTTATTTTCCACCCGTTGGATTATGGCCGATGAAGATTTTCTGGAAGTGATGCAGGTGGCGGTTTTGGAAGGCAGCCGGATAAAAGAGGAGTTCCGGATGAATCATAAAGCTATCGTCAATGAGCAATTTATAAAAAAATTACAATTACAGCCGGGAGAAATTTTCGTTTCGGACTACGGGGAAACCGTCTTATTGAGTATTTGCCGGAATTTCAGCGTCAATTCTCTCTACAAGCCGCAGGCTCCTTTTATGATGGAATACCTGGACCCCGCGGGATCGGTAGCGGAAGATTCTCCTTTGTATGTTTTGATTCGTTTGCAAGCAGAGAGTCCTGAAAATTTAGAGACGATAAAAAATTGTCTGGAGAAAGTCGTACCGGATCAGCAACCTGTGGTGTACAGTTATGAAGACCAGCTTATAGACGGGTATTCCGAAGTGAATTACATGCGGAATGTGGTTTTGATCGTGGGGCTCCTGGCTTTTGCCATTACCATCCTGGGGCTGATCGGTTTTGTGGGGGATGAAGTGGCGCGGCGGACGAAAGAAATTGCGGTACGGAAAGTGAACGGGGCTACGGTTGCCGATGTGATCGGCCTGTTGTGGAAAGACGCCGGTTGGCTGGCTTTGTTTACCTTACCCCTGGGGTTGGCGGGGGCTTACGTTCTGGGGCATCGCTGGCTGGAGCAGTTTGCTTTCCGCTTGCCTTTGAGTTGGTGGCTTTTTGCCGGAGGGACGGTCATTACCCTGGGTGTTATCTTGCTTACGGTGGCTTTACGCAGCTACGGGGCCGCCGTTACCAATCCGGTAAAATCTTTAAAAAGCGAATAAAACCGATGGGGTAAAATTTAGGAAGGTTTGAATTTAATACATATTTGAATTTAATACATAGTGCCATGATTCGGATTTATAAGAATTTTCTCAACGTATTGAAGCGTTCCCGGGGAGCCAGTATATTGAATATTGCCGGTTTATCGGTTGCGTTCGCCGTATTTTTAGCTATATTGATACAAGTGAATTACGAATATAGTTATAACGCTTCTTTTCCCAAAGCCGATCGGATTTACCGCCTGGAGGTGAGGCAGGAATCGGGTAAGCCGTTTTCTTGTATAGTGCCTAAACCCTTATACGAAACTATAAAAGCGGAGATTCCCGAACTGACTTTTTCCTGTATCATTGGGAAACCTTTCGGTAAAACGGATTTTACGGTGATCCAGCCGGATGGGGAAATGGACGCTTTTGAGGAGGGATGCGGTTATGCGGATACTTCCATCGTGCAGGTGTTCGATTTGGACGTGATAGCCGGGGATTACCGGCAAGCTCTGACCACTAAAGATAATTTACTCCTGCCGTTTCATCTGGCCCAGAAGTATTTCGGGGGAACGGATGCGGTTGGCAAAACCGTTTTAGTGGGAGGAACCCAGGAAATGACCATAGCTGCGGTTTACCGGGATGTGCCCTCCAATTCGACTTTTCAGAACATCCCTTATGCCAAGCAGTTTGCATCCGGCAACGGTTGGTATCAATGGAATTACGATACCTATTATGTCATTCCGGAGGGAACGGATTTCCAACAGCTGGAAGCGAAATTGCGCGGTCTGGATGGGGTCATAGCCGCCAAGGGAAACAGAGAGAAGTTTATGTCTCAGTTGGATATAACCTTCACCCCTTTGAAAGCCATTTATTTTTCGGATTCCCGGCATTGGCACGAAGCCAGCGGGAACCGGGCTATGACGAATGTTCTTTTACTGATCGGAATATTGGTGCTGGTGGTCGCTTTTGTCAATTTCGTCAATTTTTCGACGGCTTTGGCTCCTTCGCGTATAAAAAATCTGAATACTCAAAAAACGTTCGGGGCGACCAATCGTTTCCTGCGGGGGTGTGTGGTTTCGGAAGCGGTACTTTTTGCTTTCGCTTCTTTTCTATTGGGCCTTTTGTGGTGTTATTTGCTGGGATGTACTCCTCTACAGGAGATGGTATACGATTCTTTAAATCCTTTTGCACATCCGGCTTTGTTGTGGGTGGGGACCGGAGTGAGCCTCCTTATGGGGTGTATCGCAGGTTGTTATCCGGCTTTTTATATGACTTCTTTCCCCCCCGCCTTGGTATTGAAAGGTTCTCAGGCTTTGTCGCCGAGGGGAATATTTTTACGTAATTTTTTGGTCGTTTTCCAATATTCCGTATCTGTCACTCTGATCATCTGTACCTTATTTATCAGCCGGCAGTTGGATCTGATGAAAAACCGTCCCTGGGGAATCGAAAAAGAGCATGTAGTGTATATGAAAGGGAACCGGGATATCCGTCAAAATCGAAATGCTTTTATCAACGAATTGCGGAGTAATTCCGGGATCGGTGATGTCACTTTCGCTTCCGAGCTGATCGGTGATACCGGTATGCAGCATTGGACTTTCACGGCAAACGTCAACGGGGAGGATCAGCAGTTGGAATGCGATGTCAGTCTGGTGGCTGCCAATTACCTGAAATTTTTCGGCATACAGGTGGTAGAAGGAGATCGTTTTGTGTCGACACGCGATAGCCTGGCTATGGTCAACGAAACTTTCCTGAAAAAGTATAACTTCGATCCGATGGGTAAGGAGATGGCCGGTATGAAGGTCGGAAGGATATTGAAAGATTTTAATATTCTTCCCATGCAGGAAAGTATCCGTCCTTTGCTTTTGGGCGTAAACGAAGACTGGGCCGGCACTTATTACTACATTAAAATCAATGACAAGTCCCGGAACGAAGCTTTGGCCCACATCCGTAAAGTCGTGCACGATTTTTCGCCTACCTACGGAGGTGAAGTCAAATTTCTGGACGATTATCTGAATGGTCTTTACCAGAACGAGGAACGTTTGGGAATGCTGGTCAAGGTGTTCGGTTTGGCTACCATTCTGATCGCTTTGATGGGAGTGTATGGCTTGATATTATTCAATGCCCGGTTTAAGGCCAAAGAAATCGGTATCCGGAAAGTCAACGGAGGCACGAGCTGGCAAATGGTGGTTTTGCTGAACCGCACTTTTCTCCGTTTGGTATTCGTTTCCTTTATTCTAGCTTGTCCGCTGGCTTGGTACGGCATGTCGGTCTGGTTGGAAGGGTTTGCTTACCGTACGCCGCTTTCCCTCTGGGTCTTCCTGCTGGCGGGAACAGTGGTCTTGGGTATTACGCTTCTGACCATCAGTTGGCAAAGCTGGAAATCAGCGAATGCCAATCCGGTGGAGGTTTTGAAATCCGAATAAGAGGACCGTTAAAATCTTAACTTTATCTTAATTTGTGTATCCGTGTTTTTAGAACCGGAAAATAGTGTTACGTTTGTTTAATTATGGTTTTTATCTAATTAAATAACGACAATATGTACAGATTTATGATTTTGCTGGGATGTGTATGTTGGTGGTGCACTCCCGGAACGGCTCAGAAGAAAGATCTGACCGACGCGCAGATTTTAAAAGGACAAGCGGGGATTACAGTTTCTTTACCTTATGTGACCGGTTGGGCGGACAAAAACCACTATATTACGGCGACATACGGTCCTGGGGGATATGAATTTAAGACCGTCGACATCCGGACCGGTAAAGAAGCTCCTTATGTGGCGGAGTCTCAGGAAGGAACGTATACCGGAAGAGTATACGTAAAGGACGGAGATATATATTGGGAAAAAGGGAAAGAGAGAAAACGGCTGACTTCTACTCCCGGGCCGGAAAGAAATCCGCAATTGTCTCCCGACG
>CAJMSX010000050.1 GCA_905216195.1 uncultured bacterium | reverse complement strand
GCATGCCTGTAACCGGGGGGAAAACATCGTTGTCATATTTATCAACAACGCGATCTACGGTATGACGGGCGGTCAAATGGCGCCGACTACCCTCCTGGGTCAGGTGACGGCTACCACGCCTTACGGAAGAGATGCCAAACTAAACGGCTTCCCCCTGAAAATCACCGAACTCATCGCCCAGTTGGACGGCACTTGTTATGTTACCCGTCAAAGCGCCGATACGCCGGGAGCCATCCGGAAAACCAAAAACGCCCTGAAAAAGGCCTTTCAAAACACCCGCCTGCAAAAAGGTACGTCTTTTGTTGAAGTCGTAAGCACTTGTAACTCGGGCTGGAAAGTTTCTCCGGTAAAAGCCAACGAATGGATGAGAGAAAATATGTTCAAAAAATATCCGCTCGGGGATATGAAAGACATTTAACGAGTTTATAATTTTCCGGATTTAAAAATCATTTTTTCCAATCCGGGAGCATGCCATTAAAATTGTAAACTCCCTAATATTTATAAACTTACATACTATGACAGAAGAAATCATTATAGCAGGATTCGGCGGCCAGGGGGTTCTCTCTATGGGAAAAATTTTGGCCTATTCCGGTATCATGCAAGACCAGGAAGTATCCTGGATGCCCTCCTACGGTCCGGAAATGCGGGGGGGAACGGCAAACGTAACCGTCATTATCAGCGACGAACGTATCAGTTCGCCGGTATTGACTTGTTTTGATACCGCCATTATCCTCAATCAGCAATCGATGGATAAATTCGAGCCCCAGGTAAAACCGGGAGGAACATTGGTGTATGATCCCAACGGAATTACCCATCATCCCACCCGGAAAGACATCAATATTTACAGCATCGAAGGAGCACGTCTGGCAGCCGAAGGAGGGAATCCCAAAATTTTCAATATGATTATCCTGGGCGGATTCCTGAAAGTAAAACCGATCGTGAAACTCGAAAATATCGAAAAAGGATTACAAAAATCACTCCCGGCCCGGCACCATAATCTGATTCCGATGAATATCGAAGCCGTACAGACCGGAATGAATAATATTGAAGTTATCAATCAATTATAAGTACCTTCTCACCTTACACGAGAAGAGAATGCCCCCTCTGGGAAACCGGTTTCCGCTACCCGGAACCGTTTCTTTCCGGGGGCATTCTTTTTCATGAGTATTCTTCTCCCCCGCAAATTTCGATTTTTCCGGCCTGTTTCCGGAATATCTTTCCTTTATGCGCCGGTTCCAGAAGGAGTCTGCACGGGGCTCTGGACTCCGAAGCTTCCTTTATTTTGCTTAGTACCAAATATTTACAAAGAAAAAAACGAATATGAAATCTGATCGGTTCTGGAAGGAAGGAATTATTCTAAAAAAAGAATAAAATAATTGACAAAAACATAATTACATAGTATTATTGTATATTAATTTATATAATAATGTTACCTCAAGTTACTATTTCCGAACTCTTACAGCGGTACTTGAAATGTATCGATATAAAAATCAGCAAACATACTCTCCGAAAGAAAGTGGAACTTCATCCGCTGAAAAACAGTATCCGCTGCCTGAGCGACGTATTAGACGAATTCCATATTCCTCATGTCGTAGTTGAATTGACACCGGAGCAATTAAAAGAGGTAAAAACCCCTTATGTCGTAGTCCTGAACACGACGAAAACGCCCTTCGGGCTGGTGGAACGCATCGATGAGAAAAAAGTTCGGATGTACTTGCCCGGTTCGGGCTACCATTCCTTTTCACTTGAAAGATTTTTCAGGAAATGGAAAGGTATCGTTTTAACGGCTGAAAAACAAGAAAGCTCTTACCGCGAAAAGGGCCTAGAATTTTTCATCGGGCAAATCCGGGATGGCTTCAACCGGCATTTAACTTTATGGACTGGTATTTTCATCTTGGTACTACTGGGAACGGTCTGGCTGGAGAAAGGTCCGCATCCGCTGACCACCGATATATTAAGCGGTATAAAAATAGCCGGACTCATCCTTTCCGGAGTAATTATCCATAAAACTCTTTTCGATTCTCCCTTCCGGGACAAATTTTGCCGTTTCGGCAAGAGGGGAGATGGTAAGACGATATTACACCCGAAAGCTGCTAACATCGCCGGTGAAATCTCCCGGGGAGAAATGGCTTTTTCTTATTTCCTGTCCACTTTACTTTGGGGAAATTTAGGGGCTGCTTCTCCCCAAACCCTTTGGACACTTTGCTCCCTGCTTGCTCTGCCTTTCTTGCTGTTTTCGCTGATCGGGCAGGCCAGGCAACGTAAATGGTGTTCCCTCTGCATGGGAATCGATCTCCTGATCCTAACCGAATTATCCATCGAATATACCGGAACTTCTTTTTCCTTCTCCTCCATAACACTTCCGGACTTTCTTTCCTGGAGTGCCTTATTCGGCATTATCCTCCTGGGTAACATCGGTTACCGGAAATGGGTATCGGACCGGAAACGGCTCCACCAACTGGAAGAAAAAAACGAACGGCTTTTAACGGAAAAAGGACTTTTCGGCCAGTTGTTAAAAAAGAGCCCCGCCCTAGCCGATTGTCTGACTTATTCCCCTCTCTCCAACGGTTTGAATTCGGAAAATTACTTAACCGTAGTTTTCAATCCGGCTTGTCCGCAATGTGCCAGAATACACCACTCCTTACACCGGTTGAAAGGGTATAAAATATATTTGGTTTTCTCGGTAAATTCCGGGGATAAACAGTCTGAGTATATCGCAAAAAAATTTATTTCCATTCAATTGAAGGCCGGTTGGAAACGTTTGTCGAAAAGTATGGCGGAATGGTATGAAACCGGAAAAATTTCCGCCATCACCCCCATCCTTCCCCAGGCCGAAGATATTTTACTCCGACACCGGGAGTACTGCCGCCAAATTCATTTACCCGGCACTCCTTTTCTCGGTATCAACGGACATATTTTTCCCTCCCTTTATGAAATAGAAGATATAGAGGTCTTGCTTTGAAACGAAACGAAATAAAAATACCCCCGAAAAGAGGGACATCGATTTTCGGGGGCAAATGGAAAGGGTCTTACGCTCAATTGAAACGATAAGCCGCTTTTCTCACATCTTTCACTGAACGGAAAGGTTTCGACGGTTTAAGGTATTTCTCCAGATATTTATAGATATCGTAACGAATCTCCGAAGCACCCCGGCTATCGATCCGGTCGAAAGAATGACCGCCCGGCGCCTCCTGGAAAATCTTATAATCGAATTTCTTGCCTTCTGCTTTCAAGGCCCGTATCAGATGTTCCACTTCGATCACAAATACATCGTCATCGCTGGTATTCGTATGAATCAATACCGGATCCTTCAGTTTTTCGGCATTCCAAACGGGAGAACGTCTTTTATACTCAGCTATATTATCCCGGGCACTTTTCCCGATATCCCGTTTAAACATTTCCCGGTAACTGTCCTCCGCATACCCCATACGGGCGATGACGTCGCTTACCGGAACTCCGGCAAAGCCACATTTGTATTCTCCGGGATAAGTCATCAGATTCATCAAAGTAATCATTCCGCCGTGACTCCACCCCATAATACCTACCCGGTTTTTATCCACGAAACCGTAATTCTCGATCATGTACCGACCGCTCTCATACACATCCTGATTTTCCAGCCCACCATAATCGATCTGATTGTATGTACCCGCTCCGTAACCCGTACTTCCCCGGTATTCTGCCGCAACGATAATATATTCCTGTGCTAACAATTCCCTTACGATATGAGCGTAATAAGTCGAAAAATCGGCATGTACCCCGCTGTGCGCAAATACCATCAGCGGATATTTCTTCTCCGGATCGATACTTTTGGGGATAAAGACATACGCCCAGAACTTCAACGGATTGTTTACTCCCATAGCCGTGGGATTCGGTTTCTTGGCGCTGGGTGGACCGCAAAGAAAAACTTTATCTACATAAGCTACATCTCCCACTTTCTCATACCACAATACATCATCTATTTTCTTCATCACTTCGTCGAAGGAATGAGAAAAACCGTCCTGGGTCCGGTTCAAGCGTTTCAATTGCCGATCGATATCGGCATTTTCCTGAGCACTGGCCCACAGACAACCGAATGTCAACAGACCTGCCAGAAAGAAGTTCAAACAAAATTTCATCAGCATGGTTTTAGCAGTTATTAATCAAAAATGAGTATAAAACGGACACAGACCTCCGATCCGTTAAGCGCAAAAATAATAAATACGTTAATATATCCCTCAAAAGATTAAAAATATTCCCTTTACTTTCCCGAAAAACCACGCAGACTCTCTTTTTTATCGGTAAAGGAATAACCGCCAGAAAACACAAACCGGTAGGAATCGTCTACCGGTTTTCGTTCTCACCAAAAAGAGAGGGCTCCGAAATGAATCCGGACACCCTCTGTCACTGAAAATTGGAATGTGTAAAATTATTATCCCGCAATCATTACCACTAAGTACTTAGTCTGATTCCAGAAAGAGTTTTCATCATTGATTTTCAAAGTCAACTGACCGTCATTATCCGTTTCGAGGACGTAAGAATCTTTCGGATGTACGGACAACACCTTAGCTTTTTTGCTATTCAAAGGAATCGATTTCATCTCCCGTATATCCAAACTGTGGAAGTTGGCAGACTGCGCCTGAGAAGAAACGATAGGCGGACAGAAAATACCCTGGCGGGAGATCACGTGAGCCGTTTTCAATTCTTTGCGGGTCCCTACCAAATAATTGGCCAAATGTATTTTCTGGTCCTGTTGAGAGATGGTCTCTTTCTGAGTAGCCGTCTCCTGATTCAAAGAATCCACATTCTGATTCAACACCGCGATTTCCTGGCTTTTCTGTACCAGTTGCTTATCCCTTTCAGCCAGCTGATTGGTTATTTCAGCAATTTTCTGACTTCTCTGTTCCAGTTCTTCATTCAAGCCCGCAATTAATTTTTTAAATTCTGCCGATTGATATTTATTTTTCTTATTCAGCTTACTGATCTGGCTTTTATAACCTTCGATGGCATCTTTGAGAGCCTGAATGTCCCTTTTCAGCAATTCGATCTGCTTTTTGGATTTATTGCTGTTATTCTCGGCTGCCGCTTGAAGGGTCAACAAATTTTCTGCTTCCCGGAGGGACTGCATACCGGCCGATACTTCATTCAATCCGGCAAACAACTCTTCCATCTCCTGGTTCTGCTGAGTAGAAACTACACTAAGCGAATCCAAACGTGCCTGCAAATTTTTATATTTCTCCGACTTTTCTACGCACCCGCTTAATAAAAATACCAAAATGCCGATTCCGGCAAAAATTACAACCCTTTTCATATTTTTTCTGTTTTAACGATTAATTTTTATTACATTCCAA
The DNA here is from genome assembly GCA_905216195.1 of uncultured bacterium. GTDB lineage: Bacteria > Bacteroidota > Bacteroidia > Bacteroidales > Marinifilaceae > Culturomica. Next base: position 20,881 of record CAJMSX010000050.1, on the reverse strand, counting down.
TGGCCAAGTCCGATGACTAAAAGAATTTATCAGACTTTTTAAAAGAAATAGACAAAGCTCGTGCCACTCGCTCGCAAAACAGGTAAAACATTATCTATCAATACATTATTTTTTCAATTCTGGAAATATGTGAGGAAAAGTGAGGAAAAAGGAAACGGGATGTGGGGAAAAAATCCCCAACCCCGTTTCCAGAAGAATATTCATTCTCCCGTTTTATCCTGTCTGTATCACCTGAGGCCGAAAATCCGGACAGCCTAAATTAATTTTGGATCTTCCGGCAACTCCGGTTCAATTCCAGGATATCTTATTGTTTTTTACTTGTTTTCTGTTTATTTACTCCGGTAATCGTAAAATCCGACTCCCGTTTTACGTCCCAGTAAATTGGCCCGCACCATCTTTCGCAACAACGGATGGGCCCGGTATTTATCATCTCCGAATTCCCGGTACAACACTTCCATAATAGCCAGGCAAACATCCAATCCGATAAGGTCTCCCAAAGCCAGAGGACCCATCGGATGATTGGCTCCCAACTTCATGGCTTCATCGATTTCCTCCCGGGTAGCCACTCCATCAGCCAATATACCGATCCCCTCGTTGATCATCGGAATCAGAATCCGATTGACTACAAAACCCGGAGCTTCGTCCACACTTACCGGTACCTTACCCAACTGGCGGGAAATTTCCAATACTTTTTCATGAACCTCGGGTAAAGTCAATTGTCCTTTGATCACTTCCACCAACTTCATGGCGGGAACCGGATTGAAAAAATGCATACCGATCACCCGGCCCGGACGGTTCGTTACAGCAGCAACTTCCGTAATGGAAAGGGAGGAGGTATTCGTCGCTAAGATAGCCTCAGGCTTACAAATACGATCGAGAGTACGGAATATTTCTTTCTTGATTTCCATATCTTCGGCTATGGCTTCCACGATCAGATCGGATTCTTTACAATCCTCGTAGTCAAGCGTATCTTTTATCCGGGCCTGAACTTCGTCTTTCACGGAAACTTCAAGCTTTCCCTTCTCCACCATACGGGAAAGATTTTTATCTATCGCTTGGCGGGCTTTTGCCAAAGAAGCTTCCGAACGACCTTTCAGCAATACCTCAAAGCCGGCCTGGGCAAATACCTGGGCAACTCCGTTTCCCATGGTACCTGTTCCTACTACACAAACTTTCATAGTCATTTGTTTTTAATGATTTACTGATTTTTAAATTCATTTTTTTCCTTTTTCAGAAAAGCTTGCATGCCTTCTTTCTGATCCCGGGTAGCGAAACAAAGACCGAAAAGACTATTTTCCAACTGCATTCCGCTTTCCAAATCCGTTTCGATTCCCCGATTTATCGCTTCTTTCGCATACCTTAAAGCAATCGGAGCCTTCGATGCGATTTTTTGCGCCATCTCCAGACATTCGTCCATTAACTTTTCCGGAGGGGTCACCCGATTGACTAACCCGATACGAAACGCTTCCGTCCCATCTACCACATCCCCGGTAAAGATCAACTCCTTAGCTTTCCCCAAACCGATCAGACGGGGTAAACGCTGGGTACCGGAAAAACCGGGAATAATTCCCAGACCGGTCTCCGGTTGGGCAAACTTAGCTTTCGTAGATGCAATCCGAAGATCACAAGCCAGTGCCAGTTCGCAACCGCCTCCTAAAGCGTAACCGTTTACCGCTGCAATAACGATTTTATCCGACAATTCAATCCGCCGGAATACGGAAGCTCCCAGCTCTCCGAAAATTTTTCCCGCTCCGGCATCCTTTTCCCACATTTCGGTTATATCCGCTCCGGCAACAAACGAACGTCCGGTTCCCGTCAGAATGACCACATAAATTTCTTTTTCCTTTTCCAATTGCACGAACAACTCTCCCAACTCCCGTAACAACTCGGAATTTAACGCATTCAGAGTATCGGGACGATTGATGGTCACCACGCACACAGGCCCCCGGCGTTCGGAAATCAATGCCGCTTCTTTCATTTTTTCTTCAGTTTTTCAGTCAGCAAAGGTACAATCTTTTTGACATCTCCCACTATCCCCAGATCGGCAACATTAAAAATCGGAGCATATTTGTCCTTATTGACAGCAATAATATAATCCGATTCCTCCATTCCCGCCAGATGCTGAATAGCCCCCGAAATCCCCAGGGCAAAATATACATCGGGACGAACGGTTTTTCCGGTCTGTCCCACCTGACGGTTGTGGGTCATCACTCCGGCATCTACCATGGCCCGGGAAGCCGAAACCTCCGCTCCCATCGTCTTCGCCAACTCCTCCAGCAAACGGAAACCTTCCGGATTTCCCACACCCCGACCGCCGGATACCAGAATCCGCGCTTCGGTGATATCGATCAGATTCTTCTGTTCTTTCACGGTTTTCAATATCTTTACCCGGAATTTCGACGCATCGAATTGGGGAATTACCTTTTCCGTATTTCCCCGGCGTTCGGCATCCTTCGTCCCCATGCGCATTACTCCCGGCCGCACGGTAGACATTTGAGGCCGGTGCTCTTTACATAAAATCGTAGCCATCAGATTTCCGCCGAATGCAGGACGAGTCATCATCAATTCTCCCTCCGGAGAAATATCCAGACCGGTACAATCCGCTGTGAGCCCCGTTTCCAGGCGGGCAGATAAACGGGGTCCCAAATCCCGGCCGATAGTCGTAGCCCCCAACAACAATATAGAAGGTTTACGTTCCCGGACAATTTGAGCAATTACCTGAGCGTAAGCTTCCGTCGTATAATTCTCGAGTACGGCATCATCCGCACACAATACGGTATCAGCCCCGTAGGCAATCAACTCCGGTGCCAGTCCCCCGATCTGATGCCCTAACAACAGAGCGTAGACTTTCTGCCCCAACTGACCGGCCAACTCCCGGGCTTTCCCCAATAACTCCAGAGCCACATTCTGAATTATACCTTCCCGTTGCTCTGCAAAAACATAGACATCTTTATATTGAGATTTATCCATCATATCTTGTATTAATCGTTGAAACTTTCGGAGAGAAATTAAATAATAAACTTTTCTTTCAGCTTTCGCAGGATAATATCGGCAGCTTCTTCCGGTTCTACTTCGTAGATTTGTCCCGCAGCTTTAGCCCCCTTCGTAAAGGACTTAAACACACGCGTCGGCGAACCGTTCAATCCTAACGTACACTCCTCCGCCCGGATGTGGCTGAAATTCCACACTTCCACTTCCCGGTCATACGCCTCCACAATTCCCCGTACCGACATATAACGGGCTTTATTGGCCGTAGCCAATACGGTAATCACACAAGGACCTTCCGTTTCTACCAACTGATAACCTTCTTCGGTCGCCCTTTTAATGGTAAAGGTTTTCTCCCCGTCGTATTCCAATCCTTCTACATACGTAACCTGAGGTAAGTCCAAATGCTCGGCAATCTGAGGTCCTACCTGAGCCGTATCCCCGTCGATAGCTTGCCGTCCCGTGATGATCAGATCGTATTCCAACATCCGTAACGCTCCCGCAATAGCATGAGAAGTAGCTAAGGTATCGGCGCCGGCAAATTTCCGGTCGCTCAGGTGAATAGCCCGGTCGGCTCCCATGGCAAACGCTTCCCTCAGAATATCGTCGGCCTGAGGAGGTCCCATAGTAATTACCGTGACATGAGCTCCGTATTTATCCTTCAATTGCAAAGCCATTTCCAAACCGCCCTTATCATCGGGATTCATAATACTCGGTACCCCGTCCCGTATCATGGTACCTGTCGCAGGATCCAGTTTGATTTCCGTCGTATCCGGCACTTGTTTTATACAAACTATAATGTTCATATGCATTCTTTTTATTAATTATTTCACTTCAATAAGTTTCCGGCGATCACCATACGCTGTACTTCCGACGTACCTTCGTAAATCTCCGTAATCTTGGCATCCCGCATCATTCTTTCCACCGGATACTCCCGGGTATAACCGTATCCACCGTGGAATTGCACGGCTTTCGTCGTCATTTCCATGGCCGTTTCGGCAGCAAATAATTTCGCCTGAGCGGCATCCACCGAATAAGGTAATTTCCGGTCTTTTTTAAAAGCGGCGCTATATACCAACAGACGGGCTGCCTGGATCTTCGTCTGAAGATCGGCCAACTGGAATTGCGTATTCTGGAATTGTCCGATAGCTTTCCCGAACTGTTTCCTTTCTTTCACATAACGTGCGGTTTCATCCATGGCTCCCTGAGCAATACCTAAAGCCTGGGAAGCAATGCCGATGCGGCCGCCGTCCAGTGTTTTCATCGCCAAACCGAATCCTCCGCCCAATTTTCCTAACAGATTGGTCTTGGGAACCACGCAATTTTCAAAAATCAGCTCGCAGGTCGCCGATCCCCGGATTCCCATCTTCTTTTCCTTTTTACCAATCGAAAAGCCGGGGAAATCCCTTTCCACGATAAAGGCGGAAATTCCCCGGGTTCCCTGGGATTTATCCGTCATAGCCATAACGATATATACCTGAGCGTAAGCTGCATTGGTAATAAAAATCTTGGAACCGTTCAAAATGTAATTATCGCCTTCCAACACCGCCATCGTCTGCTGAGCAGAAGCATCCGTCCCCGCATTCGGCTCGGTAAGTCCGAAAGCTCCGATCCATTCCCCGGAACATAATTTCGGCATATATTTTTGTTTTTGTTCTTCCGTACCGAATTCATAGATCGGAGATACGCACAAAGAAGTGTGGGCCGAAACAATGACCCCGGTCGTAGCACATACCCGCGACAATTCTTCCACAGCCATGGAATACAACAAATTATTCCCTCCTCCGCCTCCGTATTCTACGGGAAAAGGGATGCCCATCAACCCCAATTTTGCCATTTTTTCTACCGTTTCCAGCGGGAAACGTTCTTCTTCATCGACTTCAGCCGCCAGAGGTTTTACCTCTTTTTCGGCGAATTCCCGGATCATCTGCCGGAATAATATTTCTTTTTTAGATAATGAAAAATCCATATGATAACTTATTAGATAATCTGGAATCCTGCAAACAAGCCTACGGTCCAACGGCCTTGTCCGGCTTGTCCCGGTTTTCCGTTTATACTGCCATCGGTTTTAAATCTGCTGCAACAATCAACGTGGCCTCCGTAGCCGCCTGTACTTGCTCCACGGTAAATTCGGGATGAATTTCCCGAAGTACCAATCCCTTATCCGTCACTTCGATCACCCCCATCTCCGTAACAATCAGATTGACCTGACCGGCTGCCGTCAAAGGTAAAGTACACTTCTTCATAATCTTCGGATTTCCTTTAGCCGTATGTTCCATAGCCAGAATGACTCTTTTCGCTCCTACCAGCAAATCCATCGCTCCTCCCATTCCGGGCGTTTTCTTTCCCGGGATCATCCAGTTGGCCAAATCACCTTTTTCATCCACTTGTAAAGCCCCCAATATACTCACATCCACATGCCCTCCCCGGATAATTCCGAAAGAGGTTGCACTGTCGAAACTGGAAGCTCCCGGCAAAGCCGTAATAAATCCGCCTCCGGCATTTGTCAGACAAGGATCCTCTTCACCTGCGGCCGGAGCAGGACCCATACCCAGCAAACCGTTCTCCGTCTGCAAAATCACATCCACCCCTTCCTGCAAATAAGCGGGAACCAGAGTCGGCAGTCCGATACCCAGATTGACCACGTCTCCGTCTTTTAATTCCAGGGCCACCCGCCGGGCTATCACCTGTTTTATTTGATCTTTTTCCATAATCTGTATATTTTAAGTTGTTCTTCATTTTTCATTCGGCGCCACATTTCCTGGGCGATAAAAGAGGCAACATCATCCGCGTAAGTATTCATGCCGAACCCGGCATCAAATCCCAACTCTTTCGCCAATTCATAAGAAATCCGCGGACCTCCGCAGGCCAGAATCATTTTATCCCTCAATCCTTCAGCCTCCAACATCTCTACCAGTTCCGTCAGATTTTTAATATGCACGTCTTTTTGAGTTACCGTTTGGGAAACCAGTAAGGCATCCGCCCTCGTCTCGATGGCTTTGGCGATAAATTCCTCGTTGGGAACCTGACTGCCCAGATTCACCGCTTCAAACATCTCGTAACGTTCCAAACCGTAGTGGCCTGCAAATCCCTTCATATTCATAATCGCATCGATTCCCACGGTATGAGCATCTGTACCCGTACTGGCTCCGATTACCGTAATTTTATGTCCGATATGCGTACGGATAAACTCGTCTGTTTCGGCCATGCCCCATTTGGTAGATTCTACCTTCGGCACATGAATACGGGTGTAATCCACCGTATGTACACAACTGCCGTAACAATTGAAGAAAGTATACCCTTCCGTCAATTCCTGATGGAAAACCACCAGGGGATTTTCAAAACCCATTTTTTTCAGCAGTTGTTTAGCTGCCTCAATCGCTTCTTCTCCGGCAGGTACCGGCAAAGTAAAACTGATTTGGGTCTTACCGTCATTCATGGTATCCCCGTAGGGCTTTATCTTTTTCAAATCCAGAGTCTGATCGAAATCATTGACTTCTGTTGAATATAAACCTCCGCTCATACTATTTATATCTTCTTAAATTCCTGTATACTCCGTTTCTTACATTCCCGACTTACCCTCTTTCATGATTCCGATAAAAGGATTATCATAACATTCTCCCTTTTCCACTACTCCTTCCAAACCCTTACCACCGTTCTCCGGACGTTTCACATCCGCAAATATTCCCTTCGCCAGAGCGGCGAACAATCCTTCGGCTTCCATTTCCTGCAACAAAACGATGGCGTCATCCAACACCTTTTGCGCTCTTTTCCGAATGATACCGTCCTGTTTATATTCCACCTCATCCCCGATATTTTTCATGTTGCGGAAAATGTATTTAGCATTTTCGATGGATAAATACCGGTCCGACATAAAAGGAGTATGAATGGCCTCCGTCGGCATCCCCAAGAGTTGAATACCCTGACTCGTCCAAATCCCGATCATATTGAACAAAGCATCCTGGATATGTCCCCGGAAAATATTCCCCGTCATAAATTTGGTCGGAGGCATATACTTCAAAGTCGCTTCCGGGAAAATTTCCCGAATCATTTGAGCCTGAGCCAATTCATACAAAAAACCATTTTCCAGCTCCGGATCCATCTCAAAGGCATGCCCCAGCCCCATCTGTTTTTCCGGTAATCCGGCCATTAAAGCGAGTTGTTCATTGATTAAGTCCGACGCCAGCACCGTATGAGCCTGGTCTACGGCATCCGCAGTAGTCAGGTAATTATCCTCTCCGGTATTGATAATCACCCCGGCGAATCCGTTTATCACCCGGGACATATACTGATCGATCAAGGTGCGTTTCATATTGATATCCCGGAAAAGAATGCCGTATAAAGCGTCGTTCAGCATCACGTCCAATCCCTCTAAAGCTCCCATAACTGCAATCTCAGGCATACATAAGCCGGAGCAATAATTGCACAACCGGATATAACGTCCCACCTCTTCCCCTACTTCATCCAACGCCTTTCGCATGATCCGGAAATTTTCCTGGGTAGCGAAAGTACCCCCGAACCCCTCGGTGGTCGCTCCGTAAGGCACATAATCCAGCAGGCTCTGCCCGGTTGTCCGGATAACGGCAATAATGTCCGCACCCTGCCGGGCGGCAGCTTGTGCCTGCACCACGTCTTCATAGATATTTCCGGTAGCGACGATAACGTATAAATAAGGCTTAGGGCCTTCACCTATCGTTCGGATGTAGTCCTCTCTCTTCGCTTTCCGGTCCCGGATTTGTTTTATACTCTTTTCCACATAAGGTGTTAAAGCCTCCCGAATACGTTCCGGGGAAACGGCCGGTATACGGGTAATGTCCAGTTCTCCCCGGGCCACCTGTTCGGCAATCTGTTGAGGTCCTCTGCCGAGGACCGCCACGGCATTACCGAGGAAATACATAATTCCTTCATTCAAAACTCCTTTTTCCTTCAGGTGATTTACCAATACGTTGGGCAAAGGCACAGTATTGTCGTCGACCCCGTCTATTCCCAACAAACGGCACAAAGTACGTTCTACCGATACCGTCGTATACCGTTCTACGAAATCTTGAACTCCTCCGGCAATCTTCCCGGCCAGCTGCCGGGCATAAGCGACCTTTTCAAAATCCAGTCCTAACTTACTTTCTTGCATCGTTTTTCAAATATTTTTCGGCATTTTCGATCAATCCGGAATTCACCCCTAAAATTTCAGCAATACGTAAAGCTTCCTGAGGGACCTTTTCCTCCCGATCTTCTTCCAATGAATAATCCATATAACTGTTTATATTTTCAGCTGTCAATTTTCCTGTCACCTTATCTTCCCGGAAGCCCCGCATTCTCAAACGCCTGCATTCAGCCTTCAAGCCTCCGTAATGAGTGGTAACCATAGACAGTACCTGATGTTCCGTCAAAAAATCCGCAAAAGCATTGACTAAAGCCCTGCCTTCCGCCGGGTTGGTCGTCCGAGCCGGTTCATCGGCCAACGCCAGCATCTTTTTGCCTTCCTGTACATTCCGGATCAACCGATTCCAATGCAACATTTCAGCCGCATAGGAAGACAAACCTTTTTTCTCGTCCTGTTCATCTCCTATTCCGATCCAGATTTCCTCTACCGGAACCACCCGCGCTTCCACAGCGGGCAGCCAAAAACCGAACTGAGCGAGACTCTGGGCCAAAGCCAGAGTTTTCAATAAAACACTTTTACCGGACATATTGGCTCCCGTAATCACGGTAGCCCTCCGTTCGATACCCACATCCACCGGTTGATACAGCTGCTCCCGCCCTTCAACCTCGGCCTTTACCTCCGGATGAAACAAGCCCCGGTAGAAGGTTTTCTCCTCCCCTATACAGGGACGACACAAATTCCATTGAAAACCGAACTCGGCTTTAGCTATCCACACATCCAGATTGGCCAATTGTTCCAATGCGTCCGATAAAGCAGGAGCATATTCTTCCAACTGCAAAGCCAGCCGGTCCCGGATCCGGTCTTCCAACCTCCTTTCCTGCTGCCGAAGCTCCTCCCGTCTCTCTTCATTTTTCTCCCCTTGCAACGCTTTTCTGACCTCTCCCAATTCGGGCAGATAAGCAGCGTATATGTAAAACCGGGGTATACGGGTATTTTCAGGATCCAGTAAACCGAAAACCGGAGATAAAACCGGCAAACGGACCACGCCAAGATTCCCGGCTTCTGCCTCTGCTCTTACCTTTTCGGACAACCAGACCAGGTGTTTGATTTCATACAATTCAATATCGTCCGGCACACTTCCCTTCTCCAGGCGTTCCAGGGTCCGCCGGATATCTTTCAATTGTTCCAGTCCGAAATCCGGCATCCCTTTCCCTTCTGCTCTACGCCTTTGGCAACAGGCGAGGAGTGCCCCGACTTTTTCATATTCTTCTTCCAACTTCCCTTTCTCCGTCATAAACGGCATTTCATACAATTTCCGGCGTCCCGCCGAAGAGCGCAACCTCAGACAATGTTCGGTGATATACCGCAACCCGCTTACCGTATTCAAAGCTTCCTTAAACAGCATCCTCTTTCCAATTTCGAACATTTATTACCGGAACCCGTATTTCTTTTTGCAAAGCCGCTTCTATTTTTTCGGTGTTCAGAACCATCCCTCCGGGAGATTGCGGATTCACGCACACCGCCAACAATTGCGTCCGGAATAAAACTTTTACCCGGTGCCCTTTTTGCAGAAAAGCGTAAAATATTTCCGGACCGGCAAACATCCGGGTAAAATCCCGGATAATGATTTCTACGGGTTCTTGCTGTACCCTCAAAAAATTCAAAAATTTATCGCTGACAGCCCCACCGATGTAAAAACGCCTTCCGTAACGAAATAAGTCCACCGCCACCGCATCAAACAAAAAACAGGAAGGAATATGCAAATCGATAGGATTTCCCCGGGAATCCAACGCCCAAATTCCGGAAGTTAGCGGAATGAGTTTCTCGCACTCCCCCTTTTCCGCTTTTTCCAGGCAAATCAGATCGTATACATATTTGGTTTTCCTCACCAGTTGCGGAATATTTTCGGAAACAGCCGCCCCGGTAGCCAAAATCATAGCTTCCGTAACGGTCGGAGAAGCCAGACTTAAACGGGACAAAGCTCCGTCCACAATTACCAATCCAACTTCCGTTTCTAACAAATCCGCAATCAATTTTTTCATGCCTTCGGCATCCGGAGGACCCGACAACAGCACTTTTCCGGTATTTACGGCTTTAGCCCTCACCAATCGCCCTAAGGCCGTTTGTTCTTCCCCGATCTCCACAATCTCAGACGTAAGCCTTTTTTCCCGGTAATGTTTTTCTGTGGTCACAAACCACATGCCGGTATATACTTCTATTTCCGGTTTAGAAATGCCGTACAAACGGTCCCGGTCTTCTCCGTCCACTCCGATGGAAGTAAGAGCAACCTTCACCTCCTTGTCCTTTATCCCGTGAAGAATAAAATTGAGGCATTCCGTTTTCCCTGTATTCTTTTCCAGCCCCGCAATAGACAAACTGCTGTACTTCAAAATATCCTCGATCAGGAAGGTCATGCATTTTCCGGTTTTACAACGTACTCTATCCTTTAGATAATAAATTCCGATTTTTACGATCCAGGTCCGTCGGTTCTATCGATAATTTCGTCCCGTTCAGTAATTCAGCCACACCCTCGGTCTTCCGCAGCTTTTCACACTCTTCACAATAACATTCGTCCTTGTAATCCGCAGGCTCCGTATAGGTGGTCACCACTCCCTCGAAATTCCGCAGCACGACCCGATTCGGACTTTGAGAAATCAGATAAGTAGGCATTACCGGGATTTTCCCGCCTCCACCCGGAGCATCTACCACAAAAGTAGGCACCGCATAACCGGAAGTATGTCCACGTAAATTCTCGATGATCTCGATTCCTTTAGACACAGGCGTACGGAAATGACTGATCCCCACCGATAAATCGCAGATATAAATATAATAGGGCCTTACCCGAATCCGGACCAATTGCTGAACCAGTTTTTTCATGACATGGGTGCAATCGTTGATTCCCCTCAGCAATACCGACTGATTTCCCAGAGGAATCCCTCCGTCAGCCAAACGAGCGCAGGCTTCTGTGGATTCCGGGGTAATTTCGTTGGGATGGTTAAAATGAGTATTCAACCAAATGGGATGATACTTTTTGAGCATGTTTACCAAGGCGGGGGTAATCCGCTGAGGCAATACCACCGGCGTACGAGATCCGATCCGGATAATCTCTACATGCGGAATCTCTCTCAAGCGCTGAATAATATATTCCAGCCGTTCGTCGCTGACCAGAAGAGCATCTCCTCCCGACAACAAAACATCCCGTACCTCCGGATGAGAAGCGATATAAGCAATCCCTTTCTCTATCCTTTCGATAGGAGCCGAACAATCGTGCTGGCCGGCAAACCTCCGTCGGGTACAGTGCCGGCAATACATAGCACACTGATCCGTAATTAAAAATAAGACCCGGTCCGGATACCGATGCGTCAAACCGGGCACCGGAGCATCTCCGTCCTCGTGTAAGGGATCGACCAAATCCGCCGGCGAGCGGTATAATTCTTCTATACTGGGCACGGATTGTTTCCGGATCGGACAATGCGGATTATCCGGATCGATCAGACTCAGATAGTAAGGAGTAATGGCCATCCGGATCGATTTTAAAGATTCCCTGACCCCTTCTTCTTCGTCTTTAGTCAAGGTAATATACCTTTTCAATTGATCCAGAGTTTCGATTCTATTTTTTACCTGCCAATGCCAATCGTTCCACTGCTCGTCCGTCACTTCAGGGAAAAACTCTTTTCGTCTGCTTTCCATAATTTTTCTGTTCAAAAAGTTTGAAAGTTTATAAGGTTCGTAAATGACCGGAGATAAATACCGGCATAACAAACCTTATAAACCAGATAGACAACTAGGCGTATAATTCCGTAAATATTTTACGTAACTCTTCACTCTCCCGCAATTCTTGCAAAGTGATTTCAGCATGTCCCCGGGTATAACCGTTGCCGATCAACATGGTCACGTCGCTACCGACGCCTTCCGCACCCAAAGCGGCTTTCGTAAAACTGGTGGCCATAGAGAAGAAATACACCAGCCCCGTATCCTTGGTACAAAGTATACTGGTCATTTCCGTATCCGTAATATTTACGTTATTGATGGTAATATCACACATTTCTCCATGCGTCAATTCGGCTATTTTTTCCATCACCGCTACCGGTTGGGTAGCATCGGCAGAAAATACATAGTCACAGAAGCCGAGTTTCTGCAAACGCTCCGTACTTTTCTGACTATGACACAAACCGATCACCTTGCCGGTCACTCCGGCACGCTTCCGGGCTTCGTAACAGCACAACATACCCGACTTACCTCCCGCACCGATAATCAAAACGGTATCGCCCGGTTTTACCAGTTTGGCGGTTTGAGCGGGAGCTCCCGCTACATCCAAGGCCGAAAGGGCTAATTTTTCCGGTAAATCGGCAGGTATTTTCGCATAAATACCGCTCTCAAACAAAATCGCTTTCCCGTCAATATCCACCTGGTCCACATCCGCACGGATTTCTTTGATTTTATCGATCCGCAAAGGCGTTAAGGATAAGGAAACCAACGTAGCGATCTTATCCCCCACTTTCAGATCCGTCTTACCGATCAATGCATCCCCGATTTTTTCCACCGTACCTAACAACATCCCGCCAGAACCTGTCACCGGATTCCGGTGTTTTCCCTGTTTAGCCACAATGTCCAGCATGATTTCGGCGATTTTCGCTTTATCTCCCTGAGCCTGCTCGTGAATCTGGGTAAAACTGGCCGAGTCGATATTCAACGTCTGCACATCGATCAATATTTCGTTATCGTATATTTCGTCCATGTTATTATCCAGCTTATTGGCAGGCTGGGGCAAAACACCTTTAGGCTCGATCACTCTGTGGGTTCCGTATTTATTTCCTTTTTTCATAATATATTATTTTTGGTTACCGTTAATAATGACAAATTTTACACCTTTCCCGAATCACTTTTTGAGATTCAGGATTTTCCGGGCCTCCTCCGGACTGGCAATGCCTCTTCCCAATTCCCGCGCCAAACGCACTACTTTTTCCACCAGTTCACCGTTAGACCGGGCCAGTACGCCTTTAGACAGATATACATTGTCCTCAAAACCGACACGGACATGCCCTCCGTCTACAATCGCACAGGCCGCTAACGGGAATTCATACCGGCCGATTCCCGCTACCGTATAGGTAGCATCGGCGGGAATACTATGGCGAAGAAAAACGAAATCGCGAACATCTCCCCCGATTCCTCCGTTTACTCCCATCACAAAATCAAAATGCATAGGAGCCAAAATCACTCCTTTCTTATGCATTCTCAACGCCATATCGATCATGCTTTTATCAAAAACTTCCAACTCCGGTTTAATCCCCAATTCGATCATCCGCTCTCCGAAATAGCGAATGGTATTTTCAGTATTCATAAACACATCGTCTCCGCCGAAGTTCAACGTACCGCAATCCAAAGTAGCCATTTCAGGATGCAATTCCGTAGGCTGTAATCGCTCGTCGTCACTCATCCCGACGGCTCCTCCGGTAGAAGGCTGAATAATCACATCCGGACACGCCTGTCGGATAGCCTCCATGATCACCCGGAAACGCTCCTTATCCTGAGTAGGAGTTCCATCGTCATAACGGACATGAAGGTGAATAATACTCGCCCCCGCCTCATAAGCGGATTTCGCTTCGCGCACACATTCTTCCACGGTATAGGGTACGGCCGGATTATGTTCCTTCAACACTTCCGCGCCGCAAATCGCTGCTGTGATAATCAATTTTTCCATATCGTTATTCTATTCTTTAATTCTATGCTTTCCGTTGACATTTTTTCGGTACCACACAAGTACCGCTGGCCCGGCATACAACCACCGGTTCCTCCAAAAAATCCGCAGCCGATTCCGAAATATCCGTACGCGGCCGAATCACCTTCTTCGCTTCAAATACCATTTTCCGGGAAGAATTACCCACGTGTACGATTTCCCCCGTCGCCTCAATATAATCTCCCGCATATACGGGAGCCAAAAACTCGATATTGTCATAACCGGCAAACAAACCTTCGTCTCCGTCATGCCGGATCAGTAATTCCGTGGCAACATCCCCGAATAATTGCAGCATACGCGCCCCGTCTACCAGATTACCGCCATAATGAGCGTCATGTGCACTCATTCTTAATCTTATCAATGACTTTTCCATGTATGAAAATTTAAATTTGATGCTATACCGATTCGCCTTTTACCAGATAATCTATAAAAATACCCGGAGTCTTGACCAGTTCCGGTGCCAGTTCCCCTACTTCCTTCCATTCCTCTACTTCAGCAATGACCAAATCTGCTGCCGAAGCCATCAAGGGATTGAAATTCTGAGAAGTACCCTTGTATACCAAATTCCCGCATGAATCCCCGACACTCGCCCCAATCAAAGCAATATCGGCCCGCAAAGGTTTTTCCAATAAATAGGCCTTTCCGTCCACCTCCACCACCGGCTTTCCCTCTGCCACAATAGTGCCCATTCCTGTCGTGGTGAGAAAACCGCCTAAACCCGCACCTCCACAACGAATTCTTTCCGCCAAAGTTCCCTGAGGCACGAATTCGATCTCCAACTCCCCGCTGTTCATTTGTTCACTGGTGCAAGGGTTGGTCCCGATATGAGACACAATCAACCTCTTTACCTGTTTATTGGCGATCAGTTGCCCCACCCCTTTGTCGGGATAGGCCGTATCGTTGCAAATAAGCGTCAGATTTTTCACTCCGTTCTCCGCTAAAGCGGTAACGATTGCATTCGGAGTCCCGTTTGCCAGAAATCCTCCCACCATCACCACCATCCCCTCTTTTACCTGTGACACAGCCTCTTGTATTGATATAAACTTGTTCATGGCTAATGGATATTGGTTTTATTGTTAAATATTACACTAAATAATTGAGTTTTGTCAAATTTATACATTGCAAAAGTGAAAATGAAATATTTTCAACATTTTTTTCGCTATTTAAAATGATTCTAATTAATCAGGGAAAGCACTCTTTTTTCCTAGGGGAAAAAAGTGATATTTCTTTCCGCCACTTTAACAAATTTATCTCTCCTTCTTCTCAACATTTTAGTCCCGTCCCCCGTACTTAAACCCATAAATACAGGAATTATGAAAAAATACATTTTATTTCCGCTTTTATTTATCGTTGTTTTCTACTGCCATTTACCGGCTCAACCGAACCAGAATCCCTACTGGGAAAGAAAAGGAATGATGGCTCTCAACCTCTCCCAAGCCAGCTTAAGCAGTTGGTCGGCAGGAGGAGAATCCGCTCTCGGACTAGACGCGATGCTGAATTACAGTGCGGATTTCAAAAAAGAACGTCATTTGTGGAATAACCGGCTGGAATTAGCTTACGGCCTGAATAAAACCGATAATAACGGAACCCGGAAAACCAATGATAAAATTTACTTGTCGTCTACCTACGGTTATCAGATGGCTAAAAACTTTTACCTGAGTGCTCTCCTTACGTTCCAAACCCAATTCGCCAAAGGATATGACTATGCGGTTTCCAAGGAAATATACATTTCCAAATTTATGGCCCCCGCCTATTTACTCATCGGCCCGGGTATTACCTGGACGCCGAAAGCCTGGTTTACGGCCACCCTCTCCCCGGCTTCCTGGCGCGGCACTTTCGTCGGCAACAAGCGGCTTTCAGACGAAGGAGCTTTCGGGGTAGAGAAAGGGAAACGGCTTTTCTCCGAATTCGGCGCCAACTTAAAAGCGGAAATCCACTATGAATTTTTAAAAAATATGACGATATACACCCGTTTGGATTTATATGCCAACTACCTCGAACAACCTCAAAATATCGATGTTCGCTGGGATGTTTTATTGAATATGAAAATCAACAACTGGTTTTCGACCAACCTGACCACCAATCTGATTTACGACAATGACGTAAAAATTACGCAAAAAGACGGCCGTACCGGTCCCCGGGTTCAATTTAAAGAAATTTTAGGCGTCGGTCTCCAATTCAACTTCTAAACCGGATATTCCTTATTTATCCCAAAAGAAAAAAGAGACACCGATTACACTGACTACCGCTCCCACGATTTCGCTGAAGGTCACCTTTTGCCGGAACCAGAGGACCGAAGGTAAAATAATAAGGATGGGCGTAAGGGCCATCAAGGTAGATGCGATACCGCTTTCCGTATATTGAACGGCCATCAGGGAAAAAGACACCCCTAAAAAGGGACCGAATATCGTTCCCCAGAAAACGGCCCGCATAGCCGGCCGGTCGTGTACGGCAGCACGCAGGATTCCGATTCTCCGGCTTATCAACAAGATGCAGGTAAAGCCCACAATACCGGTAACCACCCGAATTTGAGAAGCCGCAAAAGGAATCAATTGTTGGATTTCCTCCCCATATCCGGCTGCACTCCGGCTATAATAATCCATTCCCAGTTTACTGAACACCAATCCGACCCCTTGTCCGACACCGCCCCCGATTCCCATCAGCAATCCTTTTAAAGGCAGTTTGATATGTATATGCTCCCCAGGCCCTTTTCCCTTACTAAAAATGGAAAGAGCTATTCCCGATAAAGTAATCGTCATACCGGCTATAGCCATAGGACGTAATTCCTCCTGTAAAAGCAAAGCTCCGCTTAAAGCGGCCGCCGGAGGAGCCAACGTCATCAATAACTGTCCGAACCGCGATCCGATGAGAATGTAAGAATAAAACAGACAAAAATCTCCGAAAACAAATCCGATCAGGCCGGAAACGGACATCCACAACCACGTTTTACCGTCGGCCCCGACCGGCATACAGCTTCCCGTAAAACAGTACAGCAAAACGGCCAACATCAAAAAAGCCAGCAGCAAACGCAGCAAATTTACCGCCAGGGATCCCACCCGTTTCCCGGCATACTCAAAACAAAGAGCCGTAATGGTCCACGAGAACGCTACGCCCAAAGAAATAATTTCTCCCAAATATTTCATCATACACCTTATTATACCGGATTCAATGTCTTTTCAATCGGTCGTTGATCAGGTCCCGGTATTCCCAATAAGCTTCTTCCAGTAAAACCATTTTTTCGGCAAAAAAAGCATATATCTTTTCCCAGTCTTCCGTCCGGTTCATATTCACTCCTTTCTGTTCGAAATAAATCGCACTCACTGTATTTCCCTCTATACCCGTATAGTCTTCTTCCCAGCATAAATCGGGACCGCAACTTTCGGCCATCAGCTTCCGGTAAGACAAAAAACATTCATATACCTCATACCGCCGTAAATCGTTTTTATGATCGATCTGAAAAAGTACCAAAGCTTTTTCAGTATCCGCATGAAATTTCAGTTGCACCGAGCGAATCTTAACACCGGTAAGCACCCAGCGCCGGTTGATGTGCTGACGATAACAATAACGTTTAAATCCGTTCCAGAAAGCGATCCGCATTTCTTTAGCTTCTTCCTTACTCAGCATAATTGTAACCGAAAATTGAAAATAAAAAATGTATTTTAATTACTTTTGCAAAAGTACGGAAAATGAAGATGTATTTTTACTTCCCGCTACTTAATTTAACAAAGTCTTATGCTTAAATTAAAATACGATTTTACTCGCATGGAAGCCGGGTGTGACGAAGCCGGAAGAGGTTGTCTCGCAGGGCCGGTATTTGCCGCTGCCGTCATATTACCCGACAATTTTACCAACGAACTATTGAACGATTCGAAGCAACTCAGCGAAAAACAACGGGACCTATTGCGTCCCCTGATCGAAAAAGAAGCTTTGGCTTGGGCTGTAGCCAGTGTAGACAACCACCGTATCGACGAAATCAACATTCTGAACGCCTCCATCGCAGCCATGCACCTGGCCCTCGACGGACTGAGCATCAGGCCGCAGCATATTATCGTCGACGGCAACCGCTTTAAAACATACCGGGACATCCCTCACTGCTGTATTGTGAAAGGCGATAGCAAGTATATGTCCATCGCTGCCGCTTCGGTTTTAGCCAAAACCCACCGGGACGAATACATGAAACAACTCGGACTGCAATACCCCTGTTACAACTGGTCCCGGAATAAAGGATACCCTACGCGGGAACACCGTGATAAAATTAAAGAATTCGGGATTACCGATTTTCACCGAAAAAGTTTTAACTTAGCAGACGTGCAACTGGAACTGAATTTCGACGAAGAAGCGGATCCGGTAAATTAACAGTAAACCATTTATCTTGAGTATGGCTTTTATCAATTCGATCATATCACTGTTCACTCAAAAACGGCTGGCACAAATCGACCATTTCAAAACGAATCCCATCGAAACCCAGCAAAATGTATTAAAAGAATTACTGGCCACCGCCGCTCTCACCGAATACGGGAAAAAATACCATTTCCACTCCATAGAAACTCCGGAGCAATTCAGAAAACGCCTGCCCGTAGTTCACTATGAAGACATCAAAGATTATATCAC
Source organism: uncultured bacterium (assembly GCA_905216195.1). Lineage (GTDB taxonomy): Bacteria > Bacteroidota > Bacteroidia > Bacteroidales > Marinifilaceae > Culturomica. The sequence continues at coordinate 2,447 of CAJMSX010000050.1, read as the reverse complement.
TCGTACCATGGCAGGTCAGCAAAACCTCCTCTGGCCCGAAGAAATCAAATGGTTCGCCAAATCTTCCGGTACCACGGATGCCAAAAGCAAATTCATTCCAGTCTCTCCCTCTTCTCTGGAGTCTTGCCAATTCCGGGGAGGAAAAGACGTTATTTCCTTATTTAACCGGCTTTATCCGGAAGCCCAGGTTTTCAGCGGAAAAACGCTGGCGCTGGGAGGGAGTAGTGAAATCAGTAAAACCAACACCAACTGTCAGTACGGAGATTTATCGGCCATTCTCATTTCCAACACCCCTTTCTGGGCAAATTTAATGAAAACTCCCGACGCCTCCATCATGCTGATGAATAACTGGGAGGAAAAGCTCGAAAAAATCTGCGAAACCACCATACGGGAAGACGTACGCTGTCTGGCCGGCGTACCTTCCTGGTTTCTGACACTGATCAACAAAATATTGGAGAAGACAGGCAAAAATAATTTACACGAGGTATGGCCGAACCTGGAACTCTTTATTCACGGCGGTATCAGTTTCATTCCTTACCGGGAACAATACAAGCGCTTGCTCCCCGATCCGAAAATGAAGTACATGGAAACCTATAACGCTTCGGAAGGATTTTTCGGTCTTCAGGATGATCCCGCTGACTCTTCCCTCCTGCTCATGCTGGATTACGGGGTCTACTACGAATTTATGCCGCTGAGCGAATTGGGCAAAAATCATCCCCAAACCTTACTTTTACAGGAAGTAGAACCTTCCGTCAACTACGCCCTGATCATCACTACGAACGGCGGTTTGTGGAGGTATATGATCGGCGATACGATTACCTTTACTTCGGTGCATCCGTATAAATTTAAAATCACCGGACGCACGAAGTTGTTTATCAATGCTTTCGGTGAAGAATTGATTATCGATAACGCCACGGAAGCCCTTCGGGTAGCCTGTGAGAAAACCTCTTCCTCCATTTTTGAGTTTACGGTAGCACCCATTTTTATGAAGGGAGGGAAAAAGGGAGCTCATGAATGGCTGATCGAATTCAGCACTCCTCCTGCCGATATCGAAAGTTTTGCCGAAATTCTGGATGCAGAACTCCAAAAACTCAATTCGGATTACGAAGCGAAACGCCTGTTGTCTCTCGAACGTCTCAAAATCCATACGGCTCGTCCCCACCTCTTTACCGACTGGTTGAAAGAGAAAGGGAAACTCGGAGGACAACATAAAGTCCCCCGTTTATGGAACGACCGCACCCATATCGAACAGTTGCTGGCTTTGAATAACCGGTAAACCCTTCCGGGAACTCCTCTCCGTAGGAAGATTCCGGACGCCCTCCTTCCTTCCGCAAAGGGTCAGATCCGGATTGCTCTCCTTCCGGGAAGGACAACACGCTCAGATCGTTTTGGTTTTCCGGACTGCTTTTTCCATATACCGCCAGGCCAGAATAAACAATACGATCCAGTAAAGCACATCGGCAGTCCAGCAAACGGCTACATCCGCCTTCAAAAATACTACGATATACAAGATGTAGAGAATATACACGAGCAAAGTCCCGAACTCAATCCACATCGCCCCCCGGGTATTACCGGTTCCCGAAATGGAATTAAACAATATGCTGGCCGCCGGTGCAATCAGAAAACCGGAAACCATCACGAGAAGAGAAGGAACCGAAGCCGCAATCAAAGCCGGATCATCCGTATATATTCTCAACACCAGCTGGGGAAACAAAACGATTAACACCAGTAAGCCGATCAGACTCGTAAAACAAATGCGGATAATTTTCCAACAAGCGGGTAATACTTCTCCGGATCTACCCGCTCCGATCAGATTACTGACCAGGGAACTGGAAGTCGTAGCAAAGGCCGTAACCGGCATAAAAAGCAAAGTAGATATGCTTCTCACCAGATTGGATACCGCTAAAGGACGCTCTCCCAGATGCTCTACAGCTACAAAAAATAAAAACCAGGTAGCAATGGATAAAAAAGCCTGTAACATGGTCCAGATGGAAATATTTAAAATCCGTCCCAACATTTTCCAACGAAAACCCTGAAAATGTAAAAACCCGTATTTTCGTTTATCGACCCGCCACCAGGTATAAATCACGAAAAACAAAACGGACACCAGTTCCGAAATCGACGAACCGATAGCCGCACCCGCTATTCCTAAAGCCGGGAAACCCATTTTCCCGAAAATCAGGATGTAGTTCAAAACGACATTCGTACCGACCATCACCAGGGAATTGACAGTCAAAATCCGGGTTTCGGTGATTCCGACAAAAAAAGCCCGAAACATCACGGCTATAAAGGAAAAGAAAAAACCATATACTCTCCAGTTGATATAACTGACCGTCGCTTCACACACCTGTTCCGAATCGATCAGCTTCTCCAAAATAGCGGGAGAAAAACGCCGGGAAACAAAAAACATACAGAAAGCCAGCAATAGCAAAAACAAAATTCCCTGA
>CAJMSX010000049.1 GCA_905216195.1 uncultured bacterium | reverse complement strand
TCCTGGGGAGGGGAAGGGAAACGGGAGATGAGGTGCATAGGGCTGAAATCCATGTGCTTATCCCGTTTTTATTTATCCGGAATCACCAATTAAAGGAACGAATAAATGGGCGTTTCATTTAAAAATCGAAAAAAATGTAATCTAATGAGTATGAATTTAAAAAAAATATACATATTTGTATTTGTTATGCAAATTTATTCGTTCCTTTAAATTGTGGAAAATATAAGAGAAAAGTAGTTCAGGGCTAAGGTGTTGGCGGGAAAGCATCCGGGCGAAAAAAAACTGCATACTAAAGGGCCCGGAAAATAGTCTTCAGCATAGCGGAAAATCACTTTTTTGACCGAAAAACAGAAAAAACGGTAGAGTATGGGCGGGTCGTGCTACCAATGAGCTATTGTAAATAGAGGATTTACGGTATAGAACTACTGAAAACCAAAACCTGATTTATGGGATACCAAGAAGGGCTGAATAACTTTTTATGGTTAAACAGCCCCCTGATATTACCGGAAAGTTTTAATTTACCGGATTATTGTTTCTCATCCGCATGCATGATAGCGGCCTGTGCTGCAGCCAGGCGGGCAATGGGCACCCGGAAAGGTGAACACGATACGTAATTCATACCTACTTTGTCACAGAAGATGACTGAAGAAGGTTCTCCGCCATGTTCCCCGCAAATTCCCAGTTTAATTTCCGGATTGGTTTTACGTCCCAATTGAGCTCCCATTTTCACCATGCGTCCTACACCGATTTGATCCAGTACAGCGAAGGGGTCGGCTTTGAGTATGCCTTTTTTCAGGTAGATGGGCAGGAATTTTCCTACATCGTCCCGGGAGTATCCGAAAGTCATCTGAGTGAGGTCATTCGTTCCGAAAGAGAAGAATTCGGCCACTTGAGCGATTTCGTCGGCGGTAATAGCGGCGCGGGGGATTTCAATCATGGTTCCCACCATATATTCTACCCGTATTCCTTTTTCGGCGAACACCAGTTCTGCCGTTTTGCGGATGATATCGGCCTGTTGTTTCAGTTCTTTTACGTCTCCTACGAGGGGAACCATAATTTCGGGCTTGGGATTGAGGCCGTTCAATTTCAGGTTACAGGCTGCTTCGAGAATAGCCCGGGCCTGCATTTCGGTTATTTCGGGGTAAGTAATTCCCAGACGGCAACCGCGGTGTCCTAACATGGGGTTGAATTCATGTAAAGCGTCTACTTTTTGTTTTACTTCCTCCACCGAAATGTGTAATTTTTCCGCCATTTCTTTCTGGGAAGCGGGTTCGTTCGGCGTAAATTCATGTAAAGGCGGATCGAGCAGGCGTACGGTTACCGGCAGACCGTTCATGGCTTCGAAAATACCTTCGAAATCTCCTCTCTGCATCGGCAGGATTTTGGACAACGCTTCCCGGCGGCCTTCTTCGGTTTCGGAAAGAATCATTTCCCGCATGGCATCGATGCGGTCTCCTTCGAAGAACATATGTTCGGTACGGCAAAGACCCACCCCTTTGGCTCCGAATTCCCGGGCGACTTTCGCATCGTGGGGGGTATCGGCATTGGTACGTACATACATACGGGTGTATCTTTCTGCCAGGTCCATAATGGACCGGAAATCATCGTCCAAAGAGGCGTCGACTGTAGCTATTTTTCCCAGATAGACTTCCCCGGTAGATCCGTTTAATGAAATCCAATCGCCTTCTTTGATAATTTTTCCTTTTACCGAAAACTGCCGTTTGTGGTAATCTACGTTGATTTCGCCGGCTCCGGAAACGCAGCATTTTCCCATTCCCCGGGCTACAACGGCAGCATGGGAAGTCATTCCTCCGCGGGCGGTTAAAATTCCTTCGGATACGTTCATTCCCCGTAAATCTTCGGGAGAAGTTTCCAGACGAACCAGGATGATGTTTTCTCCTCTTTCTTTCCATTCCTCCGCTTCATCGGCAAAGAAAACCACCCGGCCGCAGGCTGCGCCCGGAGAAGCCGGAAGTCCTTTAGTCAATACCCGGGCTTTCGCTTTTGCTTCTTTATCGAAAACGGGATGGAGCAACTCGTCCAGTTTCCCGGCTTCGAGCCGGAGCAAAGCTGTTTTCTCGTCTATCATTCCCTGTTTAAGCATGTCTACGGCCATTTTGACCATGGCTGCTCCCGTACGTTTGCCGTTGCGGGTTTGCAACATCCAAAGTTTCCCGTCCTGAATGGTAAATTCCATATCCTGCATATCGTGGAAGTGGTTTTCCAGTTTTTCCTGAACGGCATTCAATTGCGCATAAGCTTCGGGCATGGATTCTTCGAGAGAAGGGAATTTCGTTTTCCGTTCTTCTTCGGATATTCCTTGCAAAAGGGCCCAACGGCGGGAACCTTCCAGGGTGATTTCCTGAGGGGTGCGGATACCGGCTACCACGTCTTCCCCCTGAGCGTCGATCAGGTACTCCCCGTTGAAAATGTCTTCTCCTGTGGCAGCATCCCGGGAAAAAGCTACTCCGGTAGCGGAGTTGTTGCCCATATTTCCGTAAACCATGGATTGTACGTTTACGGCTGTGCCCCATTCTTCGGGGATTTGGTTCAGTTGACGATATAACACCGCCCGTTCGGTCATCCAGGAATCGAAGACCGCACAAACGGCTCCCCACAGCTGTTCCCAGGGACAAACCGGGAATTCTTTTCCCGTTTGATCCTTCACCACCTGTTTGAATCTGCCGACCAATACCTGTAAGTCTTCGGCCGTAAAATCAGTATCGTTGGTAATCTGTTTTGCTGCTTTCAGTTTATCGATCTCGGCTTCAAAAGGATTGTGTTCTCCTTTGGCAGCCGTGACGCCCATCACTACATCCCCGTACATCTGGATAAAGCGACGATACGAGTCCCAGGCAAATCTGGGATTACCGGACTTTTCCGCCAACAATTTAACCGCATCATCATTCAATCCCAGGTTTAGTACGGTGTCCATCATACCCGGCATGGAAACACGGGCTCCGGAACGTACGGAAACCATTAAAGGGAAAGCTTCGCCTTTCGAACCGAATTTTGCATTCATGATGTTTTCCATGTGCGCAATTCCGGCTTTTACATCATTTTCAATCAATTTAATGACAGCTTCTTTTCCCTGCTGATTATAAATTGTACAAACTTCAGTGGTGATGGTAAATCCTGCGGGAACAGGCACTCCGATAAGATTCATTTCGGCAAGGTTGGCTCCTTTTCCGCCAAGCAGATTTTTCATGTCTGCCCGGCCTTCCGCCTGACCGTTACCGAATGTGTAAACGTACTTCATACTCATATGCGTCAGATTTGTTTTTGTATACCTTAGTTTTTCATAAGGATTGGTTTATTTAATTACAGAATTTTTTCTTTATTAATGTACTGATAGACTGAAAGATCGACTTCAAAAATATTCTTCTTTTTCAGGACCGCAAATATAGTTTTTTCATTTGAATCACAGAAATATAAAATACATTTTTTCTAAAAGAAATTATGAAAACGTTATAAGTTTATGGGTTAAACTGAAAGAGAACTCTATTTTTGATGAAGAAATGTAACTTATTGTTTTTGAAAGACGGTAAAACTTTTCCACATCCCCGGACGGTAGCCGGAAAAGCCGGGTTTTGAGCGATAAAGCGGAGGATGGTTCCGGGATTTTCCCGGAAAGTATTATCTTTGCGAGCATTAAAAACAGGGGTTTTGGAAGAGAAAAGATACAGGGATTTACCTTCTTTTTTTAGGACGTATCTCGGAGAACGGGTGCAAAAGCTTTCCATCGACGGCGGCTTTACTTGTCCCAACCGGGACGGTACGAAAGGGTGGGGAGGATGTGCTTATTGCAATAACGAGAGTTTTAATCCGGAATATTGCCGGTCGGTTTCGGGAATTTCAGAGCAGATCGGGGCCGGAATTCGTTTTTTTGATGCCAAATATAAAGGGCAAAAATACCTGGCTTATTTTCAGGCCTATTCCAACACCTATGCTCCTTTGGAAGTATTGCGGCAGAAGTATGAAGAAGCCCTGGCTCATCCCCAGGTGGCCGGATTGGTGATTGCCACCCGTCCGGATGCGGTGAATGGAGAAATTCTGGATTATATCGCCGGGTTGGCCCGTCGGTATTACGTGTGTGTGGAATACGGAGTAGAATCGGTTAACGATGAGGTGTTGGCGGGAATTCACCGGGGACACGGTTTCGGGGCGGCGGAAAAAGCGATACGGGAGACGGCAGGGAAGGGAATTTTTGTGGGGGCTCATTTGATTTTCGGTTTACCCGGGGAAAGCCGGATTTCTATGGTAGAAGGGGCTTTGCGGCTTTGCGGTTTGCCTCTGCATGTGCTGAAACTGCATCAATTGCAAATTATCCGGGACACCCCATTGGCCCGGGAGTATCAAAGCGCGCCGGAGAAGTTCAGGTTGTATTCTTTGGAAGAATACCTGGATTTGGTGGCAGAGGTGATCGAACGGATGAATCCGGCGGTTTATCTGGAACGTTTTGTCAATCAGGCGCCGGCCGGATATGTAATAGCTCCCCAATGGGGAATAAAAAATTACGAATTTACGGCTAAGTTGGAAAAGAAGTTGAAAGAGCGGAATACCTGGCAGGGAAAAAAATGGAAGAGGGAAGAATGAGAAAGGTAAGCCGGTAATGCGGATGCGAAAATAGGTTATAAATTAAGAGGAATATGATCGGACAGGAAAAAGTATACCAAGTATTGGCGGAGTTGGACATTTGTTTCGATTATCTGGAGCATCCGCCTGCTCCGACGATCGGGATTGCAAAACAGTACTGGAAGAATCTGGACAGCAAGCATTGTAAAAATTTATTTTTCAGGAATCACAAGGGAAACCGGCATTATCTGGTAATTTTCGATTGCGATCAGAGTCTGGCGATTCACGACCTGGAACATCTGTTGAAACAGGGAAAACTGAGTTTTGCTTCGGAACAGCGGATGAATCGCTATCTAGGTTTGCAACCCGGCTCGGTGAGTCCTTTCGGGCTGGTGAACGATGCGGAGCATCACGTATACGTATTTTTGGATGAGAATTTGAAAAAAGCTGCTAAATTATCCTTTCATCCGAACGATAACCGGGCCTCTCTGGCCCTAAAAACCGAGGATTTTATTCGTTTTATGGAGGCTTCGGGCAACGGTTACGAATGGATACGGTTGTATTGAAAGAAAAACAGGGGAGGCGGTTCTACCGGCTAAAAGAGGTAAAATGTTCGATTTTTTGTTATTTTTTTACCTTCACTTGTTATAAATTACAATTTTAGTATTACCTTTGTTTAAAATTAAACACAGGAAACTATGGTAAGTATTTCTCATGCAGTAGAAGAGATCGTTAAACACAGGCCTTATTTGTCCGAGTCCCTGGCGGCAGGAATTATTAATGTATCGGCTTTAGCCCGTCAGTTACAGCCCGATGTGGAGAAGGTGTTACAGAAGGAGGTAAATACCGGAGCGATTGTCATGTCGCTGAATCGTCTGGCTCCTTATTTGCAAATCCGTGAACAGGTGCAGTTGAATAAACTGCTGAATAATATGGGAGATATTATTTTAAGAAGTAATCTGTGCGATTATACGTTCAAGAATTCTCCCACTTTGCTGGAGTGTCACATCGAGGTGTTGAAGAAACTGGTGAAAAATGAAGAGGTGTTTTACACTCTGGTTCAGGGGGTATTTGAAACCAATCTGGTGGTGAGCGATACGATGGGAGAGTTGATTCTGGAATATTTTAAGGATGAGACCTGTTTGTTCAAGCAAAACGCTCTTTCTTCGGTAACTCTGAAGTTGCCGAAGGGAAACAGTATGCAACCCGGTTTTTATTACAGTATTATGAAGGAGTTGTCGTGGGAAGGGATCAATCTGACGGAGGTCATTTCTTCCACCAATGAATTTACGGTTGTTGTTGATAATTCTTTAATCGACAAAACGTTCGTGGTGTTGAAAAATATGGGTAAAAGGGGGTAAGCTGAAAGTAGAAAGTCCGGGAAAGAGAAGGAATCCGTGAATTGGTATTTACGGATTTTTTATAACTTTGTGGCTTGTTATGTCAGACAGGCTTACTGATTTATAATGATAATTTAAAAATACAACTATGTTTGAAAATCTATCCGATAGACTGGAACGGTCGTTTAAGATATTAAAAGGACAGGGAAAAATTACGGAGCTGAACGTTGCCGAAACTTTGAAAGAAGTGAGACGTTCCTTGTTGGATGCGGACGTCAATTATAAGATTGCGAAGGATTTCACGAATAGGGTGAAGGAGAAGGCCCTGGGGATGAATGTGCTGACAGCGGTAAAGCCGGGGCAGATGATGGTGAAGATTGTGCATGACGAGTTGGCGGAACTGATGGGGGGTAAAAATGTAGATATCGATATCAAGGGTAATCCGGCTGTTATTTTGATGTCCGGTTTGCAGGGATCGGGTAAAACGACTTTTTCCGGCAAGCTGGCCAATATGCTGAAGAATAAACGGGGGAAGAATCCCTTATTGGTGGCGGGAGACGTGTATCGTCCGGCGGCGATTGAACAGTTGAAGGTGTTGGGGGAACAGATCGGGGTCCCGGTGTATAGTGAGGAAAATAGTAAAGATCCGGTTAAGATTGCTTTGGACGCTATTAAAAAGGCCAAGACCCAGAACAACGATGTAGTGATCGTCGATACGGCAGGCCGTTTGGCGATCGATGAGCAGATGATGAACGAAATCGCCGCGATCAAAAAAGCGATTCATCCGAATGAGACTTTATTTGTGGTGGATTCCATGACGGGTCAGGATGCCGTGAATACGGCCAAGGAGTTTAACGATCGCCTGGATTTCGACGGAGTCATTTTGACGAAGCTGGACGGGGATACCCGGGGCGGAGCCGCTTTATCGATTCGTACGGTGGTTAATAAGCCTATTAAGTTTGTAGGGACGGGGGAGAAACTGGAAGCCATAGATGCTTTTCATCCCGAACGTATGGCCGATCGTATTCTGGGAATGGGCGACATTGTTTCTTTGGTGGAAAAAGCTCAGGAACAGTTCGATGCGGAAGAAGCGAAAAAGCTCCAGAAGAAGTTATCCAAAAACCAGTTCAATTTCAACGATTTTCTGGGGCAGATCCGGCAGATTAAGAAAATGGGGAATATCAAGGATTTGGCCTCGATGATTCCCGGTGTCGGAAAAGCTTTGAAAGACGTGGATATCGATGATGATGCTTTTAAAAGCGTGGAGGCGATTATCCATTCTATGACGCCGGCGGAAAGAGAGATGCCGGATATCATCAACGGTTCCCGGCGGAAAAGAATTGCGGCGGGAAGCGGTACGACCGTACAGGATGTAAACCGTTTGCTGAAACAGTTCGAGGAGTCGAAAAAAATGATGAAAATGCTTTCGGGAGGAAGTAAAATGATGAGGCGTATGCCCGGTATGAGACGTTAAGAGTAACCCGTAAACCCTAAGAATATGGAATTGATAGATGGGAAAAAAATAGCAGCCGAGATCCGGCAGGAATTGGCCGATAAGGTGAGTGAATTAAAAGCGGAGGGAAAGAAAGTGCCCCATCTCGCCGCCGTATTGGTGGGGAACGATCCGGCCAGCGAGACGTATGTAGCCAGTAAAGTGAGAGCCTGCCGGGAAGTCGGGTTTAAAAGTACGGAGATGCGTTTTTCTTCAGATATCAGCGAAGAGCAGTTGCTGGAGGTAGTCGATAAGTTGAATAAAGACCGGGATGTGGACGGGTATATCGTCCAGCTTCCTTTACCTTCGCATATTTCGGAAGATAAAATTTTACTGGCAGTAGATCCGCGGAAAGATGTGGACGGGTTTCATCCCTGTAATGTGGGTAAAATGGTAGAAGGATTACCGGGTTACCTGCCGGCTACTCCCGCGGGGATAGTCGAACTCCTCAAAAGGTATGGTATCCGGACCGGGGGAAAACATTGTGTGGTGGTGGGGCGTAGCAACATTGTCGGCACACCGGTCTCGATACTGTTGTCGCGGAAAAATCAGTATGCCGATTGTACCGTAACCCTGTGTCATAGCCGTACAGTGAATATCAAAGAACTTACTTTGCAGGCCGATATCCTGATCGTGGCGTTGGGGGTCCCGCATTTTATCACCGGGGATATGGTAAAAGAAGGAGCGGTGGTTATCGATGTAGGCATTCATCGGGTTCCTTCCGCTCAGACCAAATCGGGTTTCCGTTTGGCCGGAGATGTGGATTTTGAGTCGGTGGCTCCGAAATGTGCTTATATTACTCCGGTTCCCGGAGGTGTAGGGCCGATGACGATTGCTTCCCTGCTTCAGAATACCCTGAAAGCGTCTCAGGGGGTGGAATAGACGCCTCTGCCCTCCGGCTTGACAGGGGGCAGCAGCTTTTTCAGTCTGTTAAATCGGAATTATGGTTCTGAATTATATCTGGATTTTCTTTTTTGTTGCCGCTTTTCTCGTCGCTTTATTTAAATTAATTGCGGATGGAGATACGGCGGTATTCGGTGCCATGATGAAATCGACATTCGATATGTCGAAAACCGGTTTTGAGATTTCGTTAGGTCTGACGGGAGTATTGACCCTGTGGATGGGCATTATGAAAATCGGGGAAAAAGGGGGAGCTGTGGGGCTGATGTCCCGTTTCATCCGTCCTTTTTTTTGTCGTCTGTTTCCGGAATTGCCGCCCCAGAGTCCGGCTTACGGTTCTATTATGATGAATATCGCAGCCAATATGCTGGGGTTGGATAATGCGGCCACTCCGGTAGGACTGAAAGCGATGCAGCAAATGCAAGAGGTTAATCCCCGCAAAGATACGGCTTCCAATGCTCAGATCATGTTTCTGGTATTGAATACTTCCGGCCTGACGATTGTACCGGTATCGGTGATGGTTTACCGGGCGCAATTGGGGGCCGCAAATCCCGCCGATATTTTTATTCCCATTCTTTTGGCTACTTATTTTTCTACACTGGCCGGGCTTATCGCTGTGGCGGTGTGGCAACGTATTCATCTTTTCAACCGGGTGATCCTGGCCTATCTGGGAGGAGGAACGGCTTTGATCGCCGGTTTGATCTGGTATTTCTCTACGTTGGATAAAGAGATGATTACTACCGTGTCTAATGTCGTCAGTAATGTCGTGCTTTTTTCTATCATCATTGCTTTTATCGGAATGGCTTTTGTCCGGAAAATAAATGTTTACGAAACTTTTATAGAAGGGGCGAAGGAGGGATTTTCGGTAGCCGTGAAAATCATTCCTTATTTGATCGCCATCCTGGTGGCGATCGGTGTTTTCCGGGCTTCAGGGGCTATGGAGCTTTTGATGGCCGGCATTGAACGACTGGTGGAAGGGATGGGATTGAATTCCGATTTTGTTGCGGCCTTGCCTACCGCTCTGATGAAACCTTTGAGCGGAAGCGGTGCGCGGGGAATGATGATCGATACGATGACCGCTTACGGTGCGGATTCTTTTGCAGGCCGTTTGGCTTCGACTTTTCAGGGGGCCACCGATACAACCTTTTATATTATTGCGGTATACTTCGGGGCTGTGGGGATTAAAAATACCCGTTATGCGGTTCCTTGCGGTCTGATTGCTGATTTGGCGGGCATTATCGCCGCTATTGTGATCGCCTACTTATTCTTCGGTTAAATGGTTATGAAACCGGTTGTCATCGTCGGATTGAGCGGAGGACTGGATAGTTTTGCAGCGGCCCTGTTGTTAAAGCGGGAAGGCTTCCGGATTATCGGATTGAATTTATCCCTGTGGAAGAGGAATGTCTTATCTGAAACGGAAGAACTGTGCCGCCGGCTGGATATAGAACCGATGACCTATGACGGACGGGAATTATTCCGGCAGCAGGTGGTCCTTCCTTTCGTTTCGCAATATCTGGCCGGGCGCACGCCTAATCCCTGTGCGTTGTGTAATAATACGGTGAAGTGGCGGCTTTTGTCGGATGCCGCTGACCAAAGCGGGGCGGGCTATATCGCTACGGGACATTATGTCCGCATCAAACCGTGGGGGAAGCATTATTATGTATGGAAAGGGATCGATCCCCGGAAAGACCAGTCCTATTTCCTGTGGGGGGTAGGAGAAGAGGTACTCCGGAGGGCTTATACTCCTTTGGGAGAATATACCAAAGCGGAAATCCGGGCTCTGGCGATGCGGGAGGGCTATGAAGATATGGCCCGGAAAAGGGAAAGTATGGGTATATGTTTTTTGGAAGGAAGGGATTACCGGGAATTTATCTTCCGGCAATGTGGGAAAAAGGGAATACCCCAGGCGGGAAACATTGTCGATCGGAACGGTAATACCCTCGGACGACATACCGGATTATTGAATTATACGATCGGGCAAACCCGGGATATGCCTTTGATAGATGGAAAACGGGGATATGTAGCGGCGATGGATTATGAAAAAAATACGATAGAAGCCGATATCCGGGAAGGTTTGTATACGGAAGGGCTTTATCTGGAAAATCTTCGTTTTATCGATCCTGAAGAATGGGCAGCGGAAGACATAGAAATTAAGATAAGAGGGATCGGATTGAATCCGGCAGGGTTTGTGCGGATTTCTCCTGAAGGAAGGGGGAAGTGGAAAGTCCGTCTGGCTTCGCCTGCCTGGGCGGTAGCTCCCGGACAGCCGGCAGCTTTTTACCGGGGGGAACGTTTGATCGGCGGAGGAACGGTCAGGATGAAATGAAGGAAAGCCGTACCTTCCCACGAATAACCGAAAGTTTACGAGGGTCCGCTTGAAGGACAGGAAAAGAAAATCTTCAAAAATCCGCCTTTTTTCCGTTCGGTGTAAAATAGTGAAGTTAGAGTCTAAAATTAATAACCGGTATTCCTTTTTTAATAGATACATTTGATTTATATTTCCGGCGAATTTTCTAAATGAAAGCCGGTAGATTCCGTGTGCGGAAACGGCAGGGTGCGGGCTGCTCTGAGAGGGAAGTGTATCCACCCGGAGACGGTTCGGAAAAATATTCCATAAGCATATGACTGGAGTGCGACTATACGGAATGGTTGGAAAAATAATCAGGGAAATGAGTAAAAAGGGATAAGGGATTTTGCGCAAAATTAGTTAACGGTAATATCGGCAGTATCATGAAATTATTTGGAAAGCGGTCTGAAAATAAACCGGAAACCGGAATTTCCGGTATTCCGCGAGATACCGATAGAGGAGAAGAAAGCCTGAACGACGAGCTGATAGCGGTTTCGCCGGATATGATATTTGTACATGACGGGGAGTTGAAGATCGTAAAGATTATCAATGCAGACGACCGGATTTTACCGATACCGTCAGAAAAGATGACGGGTTTGAATATTGCGGAGGTAATCGGAGACCGGGCTGTAGCAGAAGTATACCGAAAACATTTGCAGGATTGTTTGAAAGAGAAAGGGAAGAAACGTTTTGAATTCTGTTTGCCGGTAGGGGAAAAAACGGTCTATTTCGAAGTTTGCGCCGCTTATTTGGCTCCGGGCCGGGTCGTTACTTTTCTGAGAGATGTGACGGAGAATACCTTACACCGTATCGAAGCGGAGAAATTGAAGTTATTTTTAAGTCAGGCTTTCGAGAGTTTGCCTATTCCCACTTCGATTAAAGATATGCAAACCGAGAAATATATTTTTTGGAGTAAACGATCTAAAATATTCGGAGTTTCGGCGGATGTGGCTGTCGGACATACTGAAAATGTATTTATGGAAGATGCCGGGGCGAAAAAAGTCCAGGAATTTGACCGGGAGCTGGCAGAGCGAAACGGCCATTATCAGGGAATAGAAAAATTTGTGCTGGAAGACGGATTGGAACATGCGTTGATGGTGACAAAAAATATTTTTGTTTTCGGAAAGAATAAATGGTTGTTGTGCAGTACATTGGATATTACCGATATGCAGAAGCAACAGGAAAAGGTGAAGTTTGTTTCCCAAAAACTGATGATGGCTTTGTATATTGCCCGTTTGATGCTGTGGCTTTTCGATGTAAAGCGGAATCGGTTTATTCTGGATTCCCGTCAGTTGAAAGGAATATATAAGGATTCGCTGAATTGGGATTTGGAACTTCCCGCTGAGTTTTTTTTCGGGAGCCTGCATCCTGAGGATCGGGATACTGTTATATCCGACTTCAGAAATCTGATCGAAGGAAAAACCGGACATATACAAAGAGCGGCCCGGGCCGATTTCCGGAAAACCGGGCAATACGTGTGGGTGGAATTTCACATTTCGGTAGAAGTGAGGGACGAGCGGCAAAATGTGGTTCAGTTGATAGGCACTACAAGCTCCATCGATCAGCATAAACGGATGGAGCAGACGTTGCGCAACGCCAAAGAACAGGCAGAGGAAAGCAATCGTCTCAAATCGGCTTTTCTGGCCAATATGAGTCATGAAATTCGTACCCCCCTCAATGCGATTGTGGGTTTTTCAGCCGCTTTGGCACAGACGGAAGAAGCGGAAGAGAAACAAGAATACCTGCAAATTATAGAGAATAATAACGCATTGCTTTTACAATTGATCGGGGATATTCTGGATTTATCCAAGATTGAAGCAGGCACCCTGGAGTTTATTTATACGGATGTGGATGTTAACGCCTTGTTCGAGGAAATAGAACGTACTACCCGCTTAAAGGTAAAAGATAAGGTCAGCCTGGCTTTTACGGAGAAAATACCGGAATGCATCCTTCATACCGAACGCAACCGCTTATTGCAAGTGATTAACAACCTGCTGACGAATGCGGTGAAATTTACCGAAAGCGGATTTATTCATTTCGGTTACCGGTTGAAAGAAAATGATGTGCTCTACTTTTTCGTATCGGATACGGGTTGCGGTATTCCTGCGAATAAGCTGGATCAAATATTCGGCCGTTTTGTGAAGCTTAATGATTTTTCTCAAGGCACCGGTTTAGGTCTGGCGATTAGCGAAACTATTGTAAAACGCTTGGGAGGAAAGATCGGAGTGAATTCGGAAGAAGGCAAGGGATCGGAATTCTGGTTCGAGATTCCCTACTGCCGGAAAAAAACGTTTGCCGGCCATTGAAAAAACGTTTTTACGTATGGGAAAGGATGGGGATAGCAAGGTGTATAAAATATATTTGGAGTAATAAATAGGTGACTGTGTATTATAAAGGTTGGAAACAGCAATGAATATGGAACAGGAGTTTAAGTCCGGCATTCCGGTACTGAGCAGGGAGGATAAAAGACCGGTGCCGGAGGAAGAGACCGTCAGGAAGGAAAACGAAATGCTGAATCGTTTGCTGACGGATCTGAATACAGGATGGTGGAAAGCAGATTGTAAAAGAAGGCTTTATACGTTTTCCGATTATGTCCGGGAACTGATGGGGCTGGAAAGTAACACGCTGCCTTTTGAGGTTTTTCCCGAAATGATACGGAAAGATTTCCGCATGCGGGTAAACACGGAGATGGCCACTATCCGGGAGCGGAATGTTTACGATCAGACTTTCCCGATCGTCTGCAGGGACGGGCAGGTATGGGTCCGTTCAAAAATTGTGTATCAGGAGACGGACCCGGAGGGTTATATTACCTATATCGGTTCTTTACAATTGGTGTCCGATCCGGAGATAGCCCGGCCCGATCAGGCTTCTTTTTTACGGATCAACAATTTGTTGTATCAATTGAACAGTATTTCACATACCTTGCTTTCTTTTTTACAGACTAATGATTCCGCCGATATTATCAATAAGATTCTGCAGGATATACTGAAATTGTTCAAAGGGGGGCGGGCGTATATTATTGAATACGATTGGGAAAGGCAAACCCAGACCTGTACGTATGAAGTGGCGGATAAGGATGTGGAAAAAGAGAAGGATTTGATAGCCGCGCTTCCGGTATCGGAAACCCCTTGGTGGACGGAGCAGATCGCTTCGGGGCATTCTATTGTTCTGTCCGATTTGAATGAATTGCCGGAGGAAGCGGCTTTAGAAAAAGAATTTCTGGATTTGCAGCAAATCAAATCGATGATTGTCGTCCCTTTGTCGTCCCGGAACGGGATATGGGGGTATATGGGCATTGACATTGTGGAAGAATACCATAAGTGGAGTAAAGAGGATTGCCAGTGGTTTTCTTCCCTGGCCAATGTTATCAATATATGTGTGGAATTGCAAAGGTCAGAGCAGGAAGCCCAGCAGGAAAGGAACTATTTGCAGGATTTGTACCGGTATATGCCGTTGGGTTGTATACGCCTGAAATTACTTTCCGATGTTCACGGTGTGCCCTATGACTATGTATTCGTAGACATGAATTATGCCTCTGAGAAAATTTCCGGGCATTCATGCGGAGATTATCTGGGGAAAAAAGCCAGCGATTTGAATATAGATATTTCGGATCATCTGGAAGAGCTGGGCCGGGTTGTGAATTCTGCCGAATACCTGGAGAAAACCTATACGATTAAGAAGCTTCAAAAATATTGTCATACCATTTTGTATTCTCCTCAAAAAGACGAGGTGGTGTGTCTGTTTTCGGATATGACCGAAACTTTTAATACCCATCAGGCCCTGGACCGGAGTGAGAAAATTTTAAGGAATATCTACGATAACCTGCCTGTGGGCATTGAACTTTACGACAAGGAAGGCAATCTGGCCGACCTGAATCATAAAGATATGGAGATATTCGGAGTCAGAAAAAAGGAGGATGCTTTAGGGATAAATATTTTCGATAATCCGAATATTCCGCAAGATGTCAAAGATAAAATAGCCCGGCAGGAACAGGTTTCTTTTCGTATCCGTTACTCTTTTGAAGAAGTGAAAAAGTATTATTCAACCTATAGAGAGGGTTACAAGGAAATCTATACCACTTCGAGTATGTTATACGATACGCAGGGGAATCTGATCCACTATTTGTTTATCAATCTGGATAATACGGAAATTAATGAGGCTTATAGCCGGATTGCTGAATTCGAACGTTCTTTTTCGGTGATTAGTAAATTCGGGAAAATCGGATACTGTAAGTTCGATGTATATAGCCGGGAAGGGTATGGGATTCCCCAATGGTTTTATAATCTGGGAGAAAAAGAAACGACGCCTTTGTCCCGGATTATCGGAATTTATACCCATATACATGCGGAGGACCGGGAGTATATTCTGGATTGCATACGGCGGGTAAAAGCGGGAGAAATAAATAATTTCAGCCGGGATTTACGGGTATATACGCCGGAAGGAGAAAAATGGACCCGGATTAACGTGATGCGGAATACCCTCAATACCGATCCCGCAAAATTGGAAATGATCTGTGTAAATTTCGATATCACGGAGTTAAAGGAAACCGAAAGAAGTTTAATCGAAGCCAAAGAAAAAGCCGAGGTCAGCGATCGTTTAAAATCCGCTTTTCTGGCCAATATGAGTCATGAAATCCGTACTCCTTTGAACGCTATCGTCGGTTTTTCCAATTTACTGGCGGAGACCGAAAACGGAGAAGAACGCCGGGAATACAGAAAGATTGTGGAAGAAAACAACGATTTGCTGTTACAATTGATTTCCGATATTCTGGATCTTTCGAAAATAGAAGCGGGAACTTTCGAATTTGTAAAGTCGCCTGTGGATTTAAATCAATTGTGTGCTGAAATTGTCCGCTCTTCCCGGATGAAATTGAAAAATGATGCGGTAAAAATTTTATTTGAAAAGGGGTTGCCGCAGGGAGTATTGTATAGCGATAAAAACCGATTGATTCAGGTGATTACCAATTTTATCAATAATGCGCTGAAATTTACTGCCTCCGGAAGTATTGCGGTAGGGTATTGTCCCGAGGGGGAAAAAGAAATTAAATTCTATGTACGGGATACCGGTTGCGGAATCCCTAAAGACAAACTGAACGATGTATTTAAACGATTTGTAAAATTGAATAATTTTGTTCAAGGTACCGGTCTCGGTTTATCCATTTGTAAAAGTCTCGTGCAACAAATGGGGGGACGCATCGGAGTGGAATCCGAAGAAGGGAAGGGCTCGTGTTTCTGGTTTACCCATCCCTGCGATTCCGGAAGGTAAGGGTACCCCGGAAAAAATCTTCGCAAGCAGGAAGGTGAATCCGGATCTCCCTCTTTTGTAGAAAACCATCTGGGTTGGAAGGTTTTAATTTTTTCTTTACCTTTGCCGAAAGTCTGTGAGCATCTTTTCTGGGTTGGGGTGCAATATCCGGTCGAAAGGTATAGTGAAAATTAATATGTTCATGTCGGAGACTCGAATGGTGCCCTTTAAGTTTATGATCTGTCTTTTTCTTTTATCTTTTTTGGGGATATCCTGTACGCATATCCGGGATAAGAAACAGATTGAAAAAGCGGAACGCTACATTAAAACCGATCCCGCTTCAGCGCTCCGGATCTTGGATTCGGTGCAATATATTCCCGGTTTAAGTGCCTATGACCGGAATAATTACCGGTTCTTGAAAACGGGAGCTCTCTACCGGTTGAAAAAAGAAATGGGAGGACTTGAGAATGCTTTAAAAACGGCTCGTTTTTTTGAGAAAAGAGGTATGACGGAAAAATCCGGATGGGCTTATTTATATGCCGGTAAAATCGCTCAGACGGAAGGAAATTATCCGGAGGCTTCCGTTTATTTGTCGGAAGCGAAGGAAAAAGGAGAAATGACAGCCGATAGTTCTCTTTTGCTGAATACTTACTATTATTTGGGGGAAGTGTATTCTTCCAGCCATGATAAAAGGGCCGGTATCGAAGCGTATCAGACGGCTTTAAGGTATTACCGGAATTTGCCGGTGGAAAGCTATTTATCCTATAAAATCGGAAATTGCTTTTTGAATATACAACAGTATAATGAGGCTATGTATTATTACCGGATAGCGGAGAATAAATCCAGAAATGCCGGCGATTCTTTAGAAACAGCCCGTTTATTATTCAATATCGGACGTTCGTATGCAGCCGTAGGCGATGAAGCTTATGCGATTGCTTATTTTGAAAGAGCATCGGTTTATGATACGACTTACGAACATCAAACTACCTGCAATCTCGAATTGGCGTCGGTTTATTTGAAAAAAGACCAGCTGGCTTCCGCTTTCGGAAGCTTGGAAAAAATTTCTCCGAGCCGGCTTTTACAACCGGAACTTTTACAGAAATATTATGAAATTCGCTCCCGTCTCTACGAAAAGGCGGGAAAGTATCCCTTGGCTTATGCTGACCTTAAAGTCTATTTTCACTTATCCGATAGTTTGCAAGATAAAGAAACGGACCAGAGAATAGACCGTATTATCAGTCAGCACAACCGGAAAAAATTAATGGCCCGGAATATGTTCCTGACCCGGCAACGAACCATTCTGACCCTGGGAATAGCCGTATTAGGACTTCTCATTGCTTTTATCGTATTATACGGAATATATTTGACCCGGAAGAAAGAAAATAAATACAATGAAGCCTGTACCACTATTGAAGTCCTGCAGAATCTCCGGAGCGAAACGGATAGGTGTCAGGATAAATTCCGAAAAATGTTGTCCGATAAATTGGAGATTTCGCGAAAGTTGGCTTTGATAGGAGGGTTACCGGTCGATAAAAATAAATCTTTTCTGAAGATGTACGACGAGATTATGGGAGAGTATCACCGGGCGCAGTTGGATTGGACCGAGTTGTATTTTACGCTGAATTATCTGTATGATGATTTCGTAAATAAGCTGGTAGGCGCTTATCCGGAACTGAAGGAAAGGGAGATTCAGGAATGTTGCCTGTTGAGAGCCGGTTTCAGGACGGATGAAATCGCTTTTGTGATGCAACAAAGTATTTATACCATTCATAAGCATAAAACCTGGATCAGAAAGAAACTGGGCATAGACGAACGGTCCGATATTATAGAAGGTTTACTGAAAAAGTTTGAAGAAAAAAAATGCTGATCTTTTCCTGCTAGACCTCGTTGTTCCTACCTATTTTTGTTTTACCGGCCGGCTTCA
This sequence comes from uncultured bacterium, assembly GCA_905216195.1. Classification (GTDB taxonomy): domain Bacteria; phylum Bacteroidota; class Bacteroidia; order Bacteroidales; family Marinifilaceae; genus Culturomica. The sequence continues at coordinate 9,571 of CAJMSX010000049.1, read as the reverse complement.
ATGAATTATATACAGAAGAAGGGCCGGAATTATAATTTTTTAATAAAGCTTTTGCCGGAACGAATTTTTACTTTACCTTTGAGTAAAATATTGTATATTTATACCGAAGGTTTTTATCCTTTTAAAATACAGAAACATGCTTAAGTATATTGTATTGTTATTCAGTGTTTTCCTTGTTTTCGGTTGCTCCAAAGAGGATCTGTTTAAGGGAGTCGATCTGGAGAATCTGGCGCCTTACCGGGACCTGGAAGTGGTCGTACCCGCCGGTTGTGCTTCTATTGTAAAGTTATACGGAGATACGCTTGCCGTATGTACACAAACTACCGTGATATCCATTCCCAATCAGGTGGGGTCTTCTTTGACCCGCGCTTCTTATGAGGATGCTATTACCATTGAAAATATCAAGAATGAAAATAATTATTACCAGGGTTCCTTGAATACCTGGCAAACCGTGGTGTTTGAAGACAGCCAGAACGGGGATTACGATTACAACGATCTGGTGATTCACGTAAATTGGATGATTACCCCTACTTCGTATACGGTGTCGGTGCACCCGGTTGCTTTGGGTTCGACCAAGAAAATCAAGCTTGGGTTTGAGAAAATGGACGGGAACATCAGCAGTGTGGACGAGGTCATCGTGGCCGAAGATTGCCGGAAGGAATTATTCGGCAATCGGGAGGGCTTTATCAATACGGTGGAAGATAAAGTTTTCTTCTCTAAATTTGCATATAGTAAAAATCTGGCCAAGCAGAGCCAGGATCTGCGGTGTGCTGTCAATTGGTTTATCGAAGTGGACGGCGGAATCCGATTGTATGCCATTACCAATAATAAAAAATGCCTGGATCAGAAAGGAATACCTTACGGTTTGATTTTTACCGATATTTACGGAGAATATAAATTCCGGAATAGTCAGGGAAGTGCCTGCGGTTTAGATTGGTTCCTCTATCCTAAAGAAAGAGAGAGTATTTACTCGGTTTATGATTTCGAGGCTTATCTTCAGACGGGAGATACAAAATACTTCAGAACGCCGCGTGAAGGATATTTCGATGCTATCGGGGAAGGGGAGGTTGATCATAAAGGATTGAAATATTGTCCGAATTCTTTGTACAATATCAATCGGTAAGCGGAATTTGAAACGATATCCGGCGCTTTTATCTTAGAAAGTAACGAGGGAGGTAGGTGCCTCCCTTTTGTTTTACGGAAGATTCGTAATTATTCCGGATCCGCGGGTTTTTATTACGATACACGCAATTGATACCCTACGCCTTTTAGGGTTTGAATAGACACCCGGCTGTCTTGGTTGAATAGTTTTCGCAATTTGGAGATCACATTGTAGATACAGGCTTCGATGTCTGTTGAGAAATCTTTTCCCCACAACGAATGAGATAAAGTGGTTAACGAAACGGAAGTATTCACATTTTCCCAGAACAACACCAAAGCGTTTCTTTCCAACGGACTGAGCTGTTTGAGGAAAGTCTGATTATAGAACAATTGACTTGTTTGTGTATCGAATACATAATTGCCGAGAACGATTTGATTCGAAACGAATTGTTTTTTAGTAAAGCGGATCAGGTAGGCGTCCAATTCTCTCACGTCAAATGGTTTCCGGAGATAATTTACTCCTCCGGCGGCAATTCCTTCAGTAACGTAGGATATGTCGGTATGTGAAGAAACGAACAATACCGGGATAGACGGAAATTTCCGCATGATTTCCTTGGCTTTCTCGATTCCGTTTTCCTTACCGATTTCCACATCCAATACGATAATCGCCGGAGAAAAACGGGCAATTACTTCTTCAATGGCGATCAGCGAGTTTTGGAAATGAACTTCGTATCCCAGGGAGCTGAGTCCTGTACAAATGATATGACCAAAATCAATATCGTCGTCTACTAATAAAACTTTCAGAGCTTTCATAGTAAGTTTTTCTTTGGTTTATGGTGAGGGAGACGGATGGTGAAAACACTTCCTTTTCCTACTTCACTATCCAGAATAATACTACCTCCATGAGAGAGAATAATCTGTCGTACAAACGACAATCCGATACCATAACCTTTGATGGAAGAATGTTCGTTCGAACGATAGAAGGGGGCGAATACGCTGCGTTGTTCCCGTTTCGGAATACCGATTCCCTTATCCCTTACGGTTATCCGGATATGCTTTTTCTCTTTGAGGACAGTTATAGCGATAACAGCTTCCTTTGCCGAATATTTTATAGCGTTATCGAGGAGGTTGCGAAAGCAACAGTCAAAATAAAACTTATCCACATACAGAATTGAAACATCTGCAGGAATCATGAAAGTGACTGTAATTTTTTTCTCTTGATAGATTACTTTTAAGTCGTCCGTTATTTCCGTACATCGCTGCTGTAAATCATAAGGTTCCGGTTGCAGAAAGGCTCTTTTGTCTTCGTTTAATTTTATTTCCGACAGCATTCGTCCGATATGGTCCGCCAACCGTTTGATGCGAGTTTTGCCGGTAATCAGTTGTTTTTTCTTTGTTTCGTCTTTTTCTTGCATTTCAAATAGACCCAGCATGGAGTAAATGTAGGATAAAGGAGATTTTAAATCGTGTACAATCCCTCTGACCCGTTTCTCGTGCAACTGCATCCTGTACATTTGCTGTTGTAATTGAAACAGTAACATAAACAGAATAATTGCTACGGCGATTACCGCTACTCCTGACAACGATATGAGCGCTATCATCCGGCGGGTAATCGGGGCAGGTTCGAATACAAAATGCGAAACAAAACGATAGGTTCCGCTTGTTCCTAACGGAAGAATGATGGTGATGCCTTTTGCGGTATCTTTTAATGGATAGGAAATATTTTTACCGAAAAACAGAGAGTCCGTAGTGACTTCCTGTTTTTGTATGGCCAGCGAGTAAGCTGAAAGTTCCTCCATATGCGGAAAATTAACGTGTAAAAGAGTATCCACCGAGCGTAAGTTCAATCCTCCTTTCTCAAAAAGCATTTCCGTAAGGGCGGCCTCGATAAATTTGGAGAGAGAAGCGTTTTTATCGTATTCTACGGTTTCGACAGGGCCGAACAATTTGGCGTTTGCCGGGATAGAATCGGGATGGATATAGCTTAATTCGAGAGTGGGATTTTGAGGATTGATTTCAAATAAATCAAAAGTTTGTTTTGTAATCTGATATTTGACCATATCGTTTACCGATGCCTTCAATTCTTCCTTAAAACGGTTTTTATCCCGTTTCGCCACTTGCTGTATCCACAACGTTTGGGAAATCACCAGCAACGTCAATACCAGGAAGGAAAAGATAGTAAAACGTTTTTTCATGGTAATCAGAACTTCATAGGTGAAATACAAATATAGACATTTTATAAAAAATAATATCATTCGCTACCCAGGCGATTTTTGTGTCCTTCAATCTAATCGAAAGGCTGCTAAGTGAAGAGATATTTTGTTTATGTTGATGAGATAAATAGAGGACATTGGTTAGAATGCTTTGAGGAGAAAGTCATTATTTTTGACAAAATAAAAGTTTAATATAACTCTAAATAAAGAAGGATATGAAACCGAAATTTCAAAAATTCCGCAATTTACAAGTTCTGCAAGAAAATGAATTGAGTAAGGTAAAAGGGGGTGGTCAGGAAGAAGAATACATTATTATTTATATTAACGGTAAACCTTACCGAATTAGATTAATTAACGGAAAGGTCGTCTCCTCTTCTGAGGTTGTTCAGCAATAATTTCGCCTACTACCCGGTGAGGTTAACCCTCAAACACTTTCTCTTGCCCGGAAAGCAAAGCGGTTTATAGATAGAAATGGAGTTTTACAAAAAATGGAAACCGGCATAAAGTTTTATAAAAAGGTAATTTTTATCTCCAACGCGTTGGAAAAAGAAAATGCCTCGATAACGTGAAAAAGAGTAGCGTTATGGGAAATGGGCGGTCACATTACAGAAAATACTATTATATTGTTTTATTTGAAACAAGGGAAATCAATTGAAAGGTGGAAATAAGTCGGATGCCTGGGGGGAACCTACGGACACAAAAATAGACGGAGGTTCTTACGATACATTGATCGCCAGTTTGAAAGATGTGGTTAAAACCACCGATGAATTGGATAAACCAGCAGAAAAAGTTTCCAGTTCGTATGGTGATTTTTATGCTTCGGTCGAACCGTAAAGGATTTTTTACGATAGAATGCGAGGGGGGATATTACAATGGAATCTTGTCGTATCCTCCTTTTATTTTTAGTAGGGTTTACCATGAAAATTCCAGTTATATTTTTTTTAATTTTTTTTATGAATGCGGTGAGGCCTAACTTAGCTTTTGCGCAGCGATACGATTCCTATTATCGTACGATAATAGAGGCAGAAACCCTCGAAGCAGGGAAAGAATATAATGCCGCTTTTCAAAAATACCAGAAAGCGATAAATGCTCTCTATCCTTTTCCGGATGATGTTTTGAATGCTATCCGTTGTTGTTTGAAGTCAGACTTTAAAGAGGAAGCTCCCGTACTGGTGAAAAAGCTGGTCCGGTGTGGATTTAAAAAAGAAATGTCTGAGATTTTCATTTCGCATATGGGGAAAAAGGGGAATGTTGCTGAAAGTAACGGACGGTTTCCTTTTCCCGAATTGAAAGCATATCTCGATTCGGTATATACGGAAACCCGCACGGAATATTTGGAAGGAATACGTACCCGTCCGAATACTTTATTGAGTACTTTTAATATCTTTGAATTTTTTACCAGGACCTTGAGGCTCAACCGAGGACAGTATGCTCCGGAGATGAAAGTGGACGATTTGCAAAATCTTTGCTGGCTTACTTCCTGGAAACTTTTCAAAGAAATATTGAAATCCGGGACCGATATCCGCCGGAGTTTTACGGATACTTGGGGCGATGACGATTTTATCGCATGTTTGATTCACATGGCACAAACCGTTATCGATACGGTGTACGAGAAAGAATTTTTCGACCTGATGTGGGAAATGGTGCTCGAGGGAAATCTTCATCCGGCACAGTTTGCCGGTATTAAAGATGGAGCCTTAGGCCGGAAAACGAAAAAGAGTTGTCTGGGTTTATTTTTTGTATACGATGCGAAACTTCAAAAACTTCAGATCAAAGAACTCGAAGACCCACAACATATCGATGCGGTCAGATCCGGATATTTCCTTCCTCCGCTTTGGGTACAGGCCGAGTTGAAAGGGCAGGCTCTCCCTCGAAATTATAAATACCAAAAATAGTTCGCTATGATACTGATTCTTACGGACATTTTTCTCATTTGTATGATCTTATCGATAAATCCAATGCAAGTACATTGTTTTCTTTGAGAGTCAATCAAAAATTTAAGAAAATCGTACAAGAGCTCGTAAAGCGATATCCCCCTAAGATCGCATCGGTACTCTATGCTTCTTCCTCTATTGATAAAAGCCGCATAGGAATCGGCTTTATCAAAAATAAATTTCCCATTTTCAACATCGGTAGGCATTGCGTTTTTGAATCCCGGACGAAAAATCCTTTTTTCCATAAAACCCTATTTATAGATACAGAGGGAAATTTTATCGATCCGGGAAATGCAGAGAAGGAAAGTAAATTGAATATGGTCCGCCTGCTTCGGGAAAATCCAGAATTACTCGATTCTATGTGCCATTATGAAATAGCGGATATCCCTTTAAGCCGGGTCGAGATTTGTAAAGAATGTGAGTTTAACCGCATATGTATAGATTACAGAGCCCCATATAAAAATGGGAATTGTTATAATAAAGAAGATTGTAGTTATAACCCCTATATTTCTAAATGGGAAAATCAATCCGGCTATATTCCTTCTTCCCGATGCGGAGAATATTCCGAAAAAGGAGAATTTTTAAAAAAATCAGAGTTAATCCGCTCCTTGAATAAAAAGTTATGGGTTTGAAGCCCGCAGGCTAAAAAGATGTTTAAACTCTTACTATTCCGTTACTTTTTAAAAAGTAACGGAGGATAAAGCCTTACTTGTATGAATCCCCTGTGAATTTGCTCTACGATGGTTTAGAGAGGTAGTGCGGGCTGTATTCCGGTCGAAAAGGGGCTGTTTGATCTTACTCTGTATTTGGTTATTGTATTTTATTTCCTTAACGGTATTCTGTTTTGAAGAATCTAACTTTTTACCCTATAGGATAAGGAATAACTATCCATAGGCGTTTGGAATTACATCTTGTTTGTATTTTGTTAAATAATTAAATTTATGTATGTATATTATTCTATAAAAATAATAAACATATTATTTGTTTATGTGGAATTGGAAGTATATATTTGTTGCAGATGATATATTCGGAGTGTACAGAGTTAAGATACATTTGTTTTTTCAGTAATTGATACCTAAAACATCATCTGCACGACTTATACGCTTTAAGGTATTTGGTAAATAAGGATTCGAAACCTGCTTGCTGTTACTAAATTGCAGGGTAACAGGCAATCGAGTGGTACCCTTGATAGCAATATATCTGCATATAACTTAAAATTAAAAAACATGAGAAAATGGAATGATATGTTGCAAACGGCAACGAAATTGGAAAAACAGGAGATGAAAAAGGTAATGGGAGGTGATCAGGCTGATTATGATAAGTGCAGACTTTTCATACGCCGTCCGGATGGAACGTCTTATTGGTCTGTATATGTTACCTATGAACAAGCTTCCTCTCAGTGGGACCACTATCAATATAGTGATGGAAGTGTTGCCACTGGCTATTGTTGCGCAAGTTGTGCAAGTTGATGTAATGCGGCCTGCGGCTGTCCTGGGATAGTCGCAGGCAGGCTTTCTATGATTAATCTTGACCACCGGTCGGAATAAAAAAGAGTGAAATATAAAATCATAAGAATATGAAGATCATACTATCCGTACTGATTTTTGTTTTAGTATATGCCTGTGCAACTCCCAATAGAAAAGTTTCTTCCACGCAGCCTGTCCCCGATTCTCTGGCTACGTTAATCATTCGATCGGAATTGGGTCTTCCTGTTCTGGTGAATACTAATAAGTACATGCAAACTCTTTTTGAGGGAACGGAAGATTTTACATCCGATACTCTCGACATTCCTGTATTTCAGTTGGATTTGCTTACGGTTAGCGAGCGTTCGTATACCAGAATGAGCAATAGTTTGCCGGTCCGGCCCGGGGATTCTGTAGAGGTAAAGATTTCTCCTCAAAATATTCATTTTTTTACTTTGAATAACGGTAAAAAAATACCGGTAAATTGGAATAGGACTACCATTTTGCCGGAACAAGAATCTTATGCTCTTATTGAGGAAATGAAAACGATTTATAACAATATGCTGATGCCCCCTCCTTTGTGGAATGATGCGACCGAAACCGCAAAGAAAGCGGCAAAAAAAGCTTACGATGAGTATAAAAAAAAGAGGAAAAATTCTGAAAATCTGTCTGTTATAAAAAATAATTATATCCGGTACTATGATGAGATAAACCATTTTTACGAACAGGCTTTCCGGGGAACAAAACGGATAAAAGACAGCATACAACGAAATTTTAATGAAAGTTTCATTGGGTGGGAACAATATCAAGACTTAAAAATACTTTATCATTTAACAAAAGAAGCGGTTGTCATCGAGAAAATGAAAAAGGTATGTGATGAGAATATAAAGATAAAAGGACCTTTTTCACTTCCGATGCTCAATGACTATTTTATGTCAAGGTATATATGGGGGCGTCAGGTATTACCTTTGACTGAAGTGTATGATTCCATTATTGTGAAACAATTTCCATATCAGGAAAAAAAGCTGAAAATGCTTGTGCTTCAGGAAATGCAAATGCCGTTTGTAAAATATTCCCGCAAAGATATCATTACTTATATAGATAAGTTTATTGCCCAATATGGAATCAATGATCCGATCAGAGAAATGATGGAAAAGGTGGAGTATAATGTGAAAGTTTCTTCCGATTTACTTTTGGAATCGCTTGACGGTGAAAAAACAAGTTTTGAGAAAATACGGAAAACCTATCCAGGACAAGTTTTATATATCGATTTTTGGGCGAGCTGGTGTGCTCCCTGCCGCATAGCCTTGCCGGAAAGTAAAAAACTTCAGGAAGAATTCAAAGATAAAGGTGTTATTTTCATTTATTTGGCGTTGAACGATGAACTGAAAGAGTGGCGGCAAGCCTGTGAAAAAGAACAGTTGCTAACGAATAGTTTCAGAATAACCAATCCGAAAAGTTCCACTTTTATCCATAAAATGAAGCTTAACTCTATTCCTCGTTATATGCTTTATGATAAAGACGGAAAACTTTTTCAGGCTGATGCGGCAGCACCCGGAAGCACTGCTATCCGCAGCACGTTGAAGAATTTATTAAAACAGGAATAATCGCTGGCTTTACCAGGAGGATCCGGATAAGAAATGGAAGACAGTCGTAGTAGGCATACGATTTCCGAGGGTTTCGTATGGAGCGGACCTTTCGATGATGGAGGATTTGAAAAAGCTATAAGGGGTTGAAAATAAGTCTACAATCAGCAAAACCAGGGTTCGCTTGGCTTTCTATACATTTGTGGATGAAAACGGTACGATTGTTAAGCATTGTAAAAGACCTATTGCCATCGTTGTAGCGAAGTGCTTTTTTGATGAGCCGGAAAAGACTTTCGGAATAAAGAAAAAATCTTATCTCTGCATACCGGTATTTTGTTTTCAAGGGAATGTATTTTTATCATACAGGATGCTTAGAGATTTCATATAGGTATTTCTAATAAATAATCATGTTTTGTTAAATAAGTAATTTATCAACTAACACTATTATTATATAAAAATATTAAACATATTATTTGCTTATATGGAATCGAAACCCTATATTTGTTGTCGGGGGTATATTCTTAAAATATAAATTGTAGACAGATTTAATTTTTTCAGTAATTGATAGACCGTGTAATCGGTATGAATTATGCGTTTATAGGTGTTTTTTAAATCGGGATTCGAAACCTGCTTGCTGTTACTAAATTGCAGGGTAACAGGCAATCGAACGGTACCATTGATTGTAACTTATCTGCATCTAACTTAAAGCTGAAAAAGATGAAAAAATGGAATGATAGGTTGCCACGTGTAACCAAATTGGAAAAACAGGAGATGAAACTGATCTCCGGTGGTTCGAGAGTTGCTTCGGGTAATTGTTGTGCTTATAATAACGATTGGAGAGAATCTGGTTTTACATGCCTTAATTACGGTGGGAGCCCTGGGGGTGCAGCATTTATGGCTGGTGAAGAAGGGTGGTGGGGATGTAATAGTGCAGAAATCATAGAAGCTTGTGGGGACGTTTGTTAATAAGGAGAATTCAGAAAGTCGCTTTTCTTTTTAAAAAGGAAAGTTGACTAGGGATTAGGTACAACTATGCCTAAATTGAAACAGGTGTGCTCCACCCTTCTGATAAAGATATCTGGAGCACACTTCCTCAACTTTTCGATAGGGTTTGGGACAGGTGTACAGTAGCTTTATTCCAATAGAACATTGTGATAGAGAAGGAGAAGAAATGAAATAGCGAATGAGTTTTTATTCCTCTTAGTGTGAACGATATGAGTAAAAATATTTTGTTTAATTTTATCCTGTGTACCGGTTTGTTTTTTATCACCGGT
>CAJMSX010000048.1 GCA_905216195.1 uncultured bacterium | reverse complement strand
ACCTTTACCGTAACTGTCAGCGAAAAAGAAAAACGGGCCATGGAATATACCCTGGCTATCGTCGACGAGGGTCTGTTGGCGCTTACTTCTTTCCGTACTCCTTCTCCTTTCCCGGCCTTTTATTCCCGGGAAGCCCTGGGAGTAAAAACCTGGGATTTCTACGATTTTATTTTCGGAGCTTACGGCGCCCGGCTGGAAAGAGCTTTTGCCATAGGGGGTGACGAAGCCCTCCAGCCTGTACAGGATGAAAAAACCAACCGTTTCAGGCCCGTCGTTCTCTTTGAAGGTCCCTGTCATTTAAATCCAGGAGAAAAACAAACCCTGACCTTCCGAATGCCGGAATACATCGGAGAAGTGCGCGCCATGTTGGTGGCCGCTACTGACGCCGGAGAATACGGATCGGCTTCCGCATCGGCTCTGGTAAAAAAACCACTTATGCTCTCCGTAGCATTACCCCGGGTGTTCACTCCCGGCGACACGCTTGAAATACCCGTAACGGTTTTTGCCATGAACGACAAAATCCGGAACGTACGGGTAAAAGCAAGTGCCGGCTCCCAAACCACGCTGATCGGAAAGTCCGTTCAAGAAGTGGAATTTACCGAACAAGGAGAAAAACTAACCTGGTTCAAACTGGCTATTCAAGAGACCACCGGAAAGGTAAACCTGAAATTCACCGCCACTTCCGGCAGTGAGAAAGCGGAAACGGAAGAACAAATCGATATCCGGATTCCCAATCCTCCGATTAGCCGGATCGAATCGAAACTCTTACAACCCGGACAAAAAAACCGTTTCACGGCGGATTTGCAGGGAGCCGAACCGGTAGCTATACTGGAAATCTCGACCATTCCTCCGCTTAACCTGGGCGAACGCCTCAACGATCTTATTCATTATCCGCACGGTTGTGCCGAACAAATCATTTCTACGGCATTTCCACAAATTGCCCTGGGACAACTTTTGGAGTTAACTCCTGCTCGGAAAAAGGAGATCGAAAACAACGTCAAAACGGTTCTCAGCCGCCTCAGTTCGTATCAGACGACCGAAGGCGGATTCGCTTACTGGCCGGGAGAACCTTATACTTCTTCCTGGGTAAGCACTTATGCAGCCCATTTTATGGTGACCGCCTCACAGAAAGGGTATCATGTTCCGGGACAGCTTCTGCAAAGAGATTTAGAATATCTTAAAACGAAGGCCAATAGCTACCACATCAACAATTATTATGATGAAACGGAACAAGGATACCGTTTGTATGTACTGGCCCTGGCAGGGAAACCCGACATGGCGGCGATGAACCGGATGAAAGAAAGACAACTCAGCAATCCGGCCGCTCAATGGTTGCTGGCATCCGCTTATGCACTGTGTAATTATCCCGATATCGCCCGCAATCTGATCCGGCATGCTTCCCGGGAAATAGCACCTTACCGGCAAACCGGCGGTACTTTCGGCTCGGCCCTGCGCGACAAAGCGATCATACTGCAATCGATGGTCTACCTCGGCATGCAGCAAGAGGCCTACCAAATGCTGGAAAAAATTTCAAGCGTCCTGTCTTCCAGCGAATGGCTCAGCACACAAACTACCGCTTTTGCTCTCGTAGCCGCTACGGAATACGTGGAAAAATTTGTGGGCACTCCTCAAAATTTGACGGCCGAAATCAGCATTGCAGGAAAAAAACAAGAAATAACGATCCCCAAAACGGTTTACCAGCAACAACTACCGGTGAAAAACGGTCAGAGTTCGGTTGAGGTGGCCAATGCAGGGAAAAATCGACTGTACACCCGTCTGTTTACCTCCGTATCTCCTTTCGGTATCGCCGACGAACGCATTATGTCCGGACTTTCCATGAGCTTAAAATATGAAGACGCCTCCGGGAAAAGCATCCATCTGAAAGATATTCCCCAAGGCCTCGATATCATTGCCGAAATCAGTATTAAAAACACCGGAATCATAGGGACCTATCAAAATCTGGCCCTTACGTATATGTTACCTTCCGGGTTCGAAATCATCAACGATCGGTTGACAGGCAATAAGCAGGCCTTCCGGGAAGCGGATTATACCGATATCCGGGACGACCGGTATAATGTATATTTCAGCCTGAATCAAAACCAGACGAAAACATTCCGTTTCCGGTTCAATGCGGCGTTCCCCGGTGTATTCCTTTGCCCCGCTATCCGCTGCAGCGCCATGTACGACAATACGATACAAGCCGTACTGCCGGGCGGAAAAGTAGAAATTCATCATGAAAATTAAAACACCGGCAGAATATATTTACAATTTGATCGCTCAGGGAGAGCATCAACAGCAAGACTTTAAATTCGAAATCTCCGATGCCCGGAAAATCGCCAAAAGCCTTTCGGCCTTTTCCAACACCGACGGAGGACGCCTCCTCGTCGGAGTGAAAGACAACGGCAAAATAGCCGGCGTCCGCTCCGACGAGGAAATTTATATGATCGAAGCCGCTGCCAAATTATATTGCCAACCCCAAGTCTGCTGTGAAATGCACACCCACTCCGTAGAAGGACGTACCATACTTGAAGTCATTATTCCCCAAGGAAAAGAACGTCCTTATTATGCCAAGGAAGAAAACGGACGATATCAGGCCTACCTGCGGATCCAGGATGAAAATATCCTGGCCAGCCCGGTACACCTGAAATTATGGAAAATGAAACAAGCTCCCAAAGGAATGCTCGTCCGGTATTCTGAAAAAGAAGAAAAACTGCTGGATTATCTGTCTACCCACGATCGTATTTCCATTTCCCAATACTGCAAAATGGCCGATATTCCCCGGAAACAAGCAATAGCCATTCTGGCCGGCTTTATCCACTTTTCTCTCCTAGAACCTTTCTATGCAAATAAGAAATTCTTTTACCGGCTGGCTCCTGAAAAAAAACCAGAAAATTGATATTTTCCCTTTCTTAACTTTATCCTTCTTTCTGCGTATATTCTCTGTTTATCATTCCAATCGGGGATAAAAAGGAACCGTATCAAAGCGAACGTTCGGATTGGTCCCCCCAATAAATATACGTATGGAAAAATCTGATATAGGCCTAATCGGACTGGCTGTCATGGGAGAAAGCCTGGCCCTCAATCTGGAAAGTAAGGGATACCGTGTTTCGGTATATAACCGTCCTCATCCTGAAAGAAATGTAGTAAATCATTTTATCCGGGAATACGGCACCACCCGCAACTTTCTGGGCTTCCAAGACCTGACGGAGTTCGTAGAATCCCTTTCCATGCCCCGCAAAATATTGATGATGGTCAGAGCGGGAAGCCCCGTAGACGAATTGATTGCTCAACTTCTTCCGTTACTGGCCCCCGGAGATATTCTGATCGACGGCGGAAATTCCAATTTTCAGGATACCGAAAAACGGGTAGGGGAAGTGGAATCCCAAGGCTTTTATTTTATAGGAGCCGGTATTTCCGGAGGCCAGGAAGGGGCACTCCACGGAGCGTCCATTATGCCCGGAGGTTCGGAGAAAGCCTGGCCCGCCGTAAAACCCCTGTTACAAGCCATTGCCGCTAAAGCCTCTGACGGAACACCCTGCTGCGAATGGATAGGCAGAGGAGGGGCGGGACATTTCGTAAAAATGGTGCACAACGGCATTGAATACGCCGATATGGAACTGATCGCTGAAGCCTATTTCGTCATGAAACGGATGCTTCATGCCGGTAATCCCGGTATCGCCAGTTGGTTCGAAGAATGGAATAAAGGCAAACTTCAAAGCTATCTGATTGAAATTACAGCGGAAATTCTCCGTTACAAAGACAAAAACAAAGAATTTTTGATCGATCGGATTCTGGACGTGGCCGGACAAAAAGGAACAGGCCGCTGGTCGGTTATAAATGCGATGGAACTGGATGTTCCCCTCAATCTGATCGCTACCGCCGTTTTTCAACGAAACCTGTCCGCTCAGAAAGAACTCCGTCAGAAAGCCGCTCAGAAATACGAAACGGATGCTCCCGTATTTACCCATAAACCGGGAATTATGCTACCCGAAATTCACGATTCCCTCTACGCCTCCAAAATCATTACCTATGCTCAGGGATTCGAACTGATGCAACGCGCCTCTCTGCATTATCGATGGCTACTGGATCAAAAAGCCATTGCCCGAATCTGGAGAGCCGGATGTATTATACGGGCTGCCCTGCTCGACCCCATTGCCCAAGTTTTTTCCGACAATCCGGCTCTGGAAAATCTCCTGTTGGCTCCCTATTTCCGTACACAGATTACCGAATCCTTACCGAACTGGAAATCCTTAATTCAGAAAGCAACCCGCGAAAACACGGCTATCCCGGCCTTTTCCTCGGCTTTCCATTACTTCTGTTCCCTCACGACTTCGGTGTTACCTGCCAATTTGATACAGGCCCAAAGGGATTTCTTCGGAGCCCATACCTTCGAACGCAACGACCGGCCGAGAGGTGAATTTTTTCATGAAGACTGGAACGGAGAAGGAAACGACACCCATTCCGGTATATACAACGCTTAAAACGGAATCCGGTTTTTTAACCTTAACTTCTATTTACCATGAATACCCTCATCCTGATCATTTTCGGCGGCTCGGGCGACCTGACCAAACGGAAACTAATGCCTTCCCTTTATCTGTTGTTCAAGAGGAAAAGAATGCCCGACCGTTTTATCATTTTAGGAGCAGCACGTACGCCATATACCGACGAAAGCTATCGGAAATACATCTCAGAATCCCTGAAAAAATACATCAAACCGGAAGAACTGGATTCCGAATGCACAGACCGGTTTCTCCGGTTCGTCTACTACTGCACGATGGACCCTTCCATCGCCGATTACTACCCCGAACTGAAAAAACGCCTGGACCAACTGGACGAAACCATACACAACCCGGGAAATTACCTTTACTACCTGGCTACACCTCCCGTATTGTATGAAACGATTCCCCTGCTCCTGCAAAGCGTCGATCTTCACCAACCGACCAAAGAGAAAAAAGGGTTTAAACGAATCATCGTTGAAAAACCTTTCGGACACGATCTGAAGTCGGCTCAGCAACTGGATCGGATTTATACATCCGTTTTTGAAGAAAACCAGATTTTCCGCATCGACCACTTCCTCGGGAAAGAAACGGTACAAAATATCCTGGCGCTACGCTTCGCCAATGTGGTATTGGAACCGCTCTGGAACCGGAATTACATCCATCATGTCGAAATCACCGCCGTCGAAAACATGGGTATCGAACAAAGGGGCGGATTTTACGATCATACGGGCGCCTTGCGGGATATGGTGCAAAGCCACTTGTTACAAGTATTGGCTGTTTGTGCCATGGAACCTCCCACATCTTTCGATACCGATAGTTTCCGGAACGAAGTGGTAAAGGTGTACCAATCTTTAAAACCGCTGAACGCCCGGGACATCCGGAAACAAATCGTTCGGGGACAATATACGGCCCCGGAAAATGGGAAACGACATCTGGCCGGTTACCGGCAGGAAGATAAAGTAGATCCCCGTTCCCGGACCGAAACCTATGTGGCCATGCAAGTCCATATCGCTAACTGGCGTTGGGAAGGTGTACCTTTTTACATACGTACCGGAAAACAAATGCCGACCCTGGTTTCGGAAATCGTCATCCACTTTAAACCCACTCCTCACATCATGTTCAGCAGCCTGGCCCATTGTCCTTCACCCAACCGCCTGATTATCCGCCTCAATCCCAACGAGGGAGTAGTATTTACCCTCAGCATGAAAGTACCCGGTTCGGGCTTCGATATGGGAGAAGTACCGGTCGAATTTACTTACGATAGCCTCGGCGGCGTTCCTACAGGAGATGCTTACGCCCGTTTACTGGAAGACTGTATACAAGGCGAAACCACCCTTTTCACCCGCAGCGATGCCGTAGAAGCCAGTTGGCGTTTTCTCGACCCGATTCTCAACCTTTGGGCCCGGGATTCTAAAATTCCCTTATACGAATATCCGGCCGGAAGTTGGGGACCAAAAGCCGCCGATCAAATTATCCGGAAAGACGGCTCCTGGAGCAATCCCTGTAAGAATTTAACCCGTACAAACCTCTATTGCGACCTATGAAAATACACACCTTCGATACCGAAACCGAAACGGCAAGAGCCGTTACCCATCAACTGCTAAAACAACTGAATACCGTACGCCAGGACACTTTCAACCTGGCCATATCCGGGGGTCACACCTCCGAAGCCCTCTTCCGGTTATGGGCCGGAATCTATTCCCGAAACCTTCCCTGGCAACGGGTGCATCTCTATTGGGTAGACGAACGCTGCGTAGCGCCCACGGACGGCAACAGCAATTACGGCATGGCCAAGCGGCTTTTTCTGGACAAAATCCAACTTCCCCGGGAACAAATCCACCGGATTATGGGAGAAGCGAATCCGGAATACGAAGCCCGCCGTTATTCCGAACTGGTCCAAAAGAATCTGCCCGATCAGGACGGTTTTCCCCGCTTCGATATGCTGATTCTGGGCATGGGAACTGACGGACATACGGCTTCGATTTTCCCGGAACAAAAGTACCTGCTCAACTTCCCCCACCCTTATGCTCCTTCTTTTCAACCGGATACGGTCCAGCGACGGATTACAATTACCGGCCAACCGATACTGCGGGCCGCTCTGACTCTCTACCAGATCGTGGGAGCGGAAAAAGCCGAAATGCTTGCCCGGATACTCTACGCTCATACCGGTGCAGAAGAATATCCTACCGGGTATATTGCCCAAAATGCCGACCGCATCGAATTTTTTATCGACTCTGCGGCTGCCCAAAAATTACACTTTTAAAATTTTCCCTTTCTCTTTCACGCTTTCGATAAAGAAGAACGTCAAAGAAGAACGTCTCTTCCGGAAAAATACTTAACTTTGCTCCTACACCGACCAGCAACCCCTGCCAACCAAATGGAAAACGTACTCATTACCGGCGCCACCGAAGGAATAGGACTGGCTTTTACCCGCTTGTTTGCCGCAAAAGGTTACCGCCTGATACTGGTAGCCCGCAACGAAAAACGCCTGGAAGAAATAAAAGCCGAACTTTCACCTGTACCGGTAGAAATATACTCCTGCGATTTGAGCGAGCCCGAAAATGTCCGGCAAATGCAGGAAGATTTCCGGGAACGAAAAATCCGAACCGATATTCTCATCAATAACGCCGGTTTCGGGATAGCTGCTCCTTACCTGGAGACGAGCTGGGAAAAATTAGAACAAATGTTCCGCCTGAATATGCTCGCCCTCGCTTTTCTCACCCGCATTTTCGCTTCGGATATGAAAAGCCGGGGAAAAGGGTATATCCTGAACGTAGCTTCCCTTGCAGCTTTCCAACCGGGGCCCTATATGGCAGGCTATTGTGCAAGTAAAGCTTTTGTTCTCAGCCTTTCCCAAGCTGTAAATTATGAAATGAAAAATACCGGTGTGAGCGTCACGGCACTTTGTCCCGGAGTTACTGATACCAAATTTCACGAAGTGGCGCACAGCCAGGATACCGGCATGGTGCGTTATCTGTCTCATGCCGAACCGGAAAAAGTTGCCGAATTCGGTTATACAGCCCTCATGAGCCGAAAACCGATAGCCGTGTACGGACGGTCCAACCGATTTTTGGTTTTCTCTTTGCGACTTTGCAGCCGCAAAGTATGGACCGCCCTGGCCGCCGCGTTTCTCAAAAAATAAACGTTTCCTCTTCCCGGAAAAAAAACGCAAACCATACGCTCCCCTTTCTGCTTCAGCCTCCTTTTTGAAAAAACCTTCCTTCTCTTCCTGCGTACAACTCTACAACCGCACATTCCGCCTGCGAAGGGAATCCGGACCGCTTATTTCCCGGATTTCAGGAAAATTTACAGCGGTAACTTCATCTTTATCGTTAAATCCTTCTAAAAAACAATTTATGAGTAAAATTACCGAACTATTAGGCGATAAGCAGGAATACTATTTAGGACATTCCTGTAAAACGATCGATCAACGCCTCTTGCACGCACCTTCCCCTCATTTTATAGACGAAGTATGGGCCCTGTCGGACCGAAGTATTCCGGTTTTAAATAGTCTGGGCACCCTCTTCCATCACGGACGACTAGCCGGTACCGGATATCTTTCCATCCTTCCGGTCGATCAGGGCATTGAACATTCCGCCGGAGCTTCTTTTGCACCCAATCCCCTTTACTTCGATCCCGAAAATATTGTACGTCTGGCTATAGAGGGGGGCTGTAACGCCGTCGCCTCCACTTTCGGAGTATTGGGGTCCGTGGCCCGCAGATATGCCCATAAAATACCGTTTATCGTCAAAATCAACCATAACGAGTTACTCAGTTATCCCACCACTTACGATCAAATCCTTTTCGGAAGCGTCGATGAAGCCTGGAATATGGGAGCTATCGCAATAGGAGCCACGATCTATTTCGGTTCTCCGGAAAGCAGGCGACAAATTAGGGAAATATCCAAAGTTTTCGAGTACGCACACCAAAAAGGAATGGCCACCATTTTATGGTGTTATCTTCGCAACCCGGCTTTCCGAACCAAAGAAAACGATTACCACGCTTCAGCCGATCTCACCGGACAGGCGAATCACCTGGGAGTTACCCTGGAGGCCGATATCATTAAACAAAAATTACCCCAAAGCAACGGCGGCTTCACCCATCTGCATTTTTCCAAAACCGATCCCCGGGTGTATTCGGAATTAACTTCCGACCACCCGATCGATCTTTGCCGTTATCAGGTAGCGAATTGCTACCTGGGGCGGGCCGGATTGATCAATTCCGGAGGAGAAGCACATGGAGAAACCGATTTACAAGAAGCGGTTATAACGGCTGTCATCAACAAAAGAGCCGGCGGAATGGGACTGATCAGCGGCAGAAAAGCTTTTCAAAAACCTATGCAGGAAGGCGTACGTTTACTGAACGCCATCCAGGATGTGTATCTGGATAAAAGCATAACTCTGGCTTAAAACATCTCCCGAACGTAGCCCGAAACTCCGGGGGCCGGACGAAAAGCGATTCTTCGGAATTTCCGGCTACGTTCAAAATTACGGATAAATCCCCGTTTCTATCCTTTTTTACCCTGGTTCGCTACGGCCTCCATCATTTTGCGGATTTCCTCCGGATCTCCCAGAAAATAATCCTGTTGCAAATGCATTTCATCGGTAAACTCCAATACATACGGTACAGCTGTGGGTAAATTCAGTTTTACGATTTCATCGTCCGGAATAT
Source organism: uncultured bacterium (assembly GCA_905216195.1). Lineage (GTDB taxonomy): Bacteria > Bacteroidota > Bacteroidia > Bacteroidales > Marinifilaceae > Culturomica. The sequence continues at coordinate 19,556 of CAJMSX010000048.1, read as the reverse complement.
TTTTCAGGTGTTTGATGATTCCCCTTAAACTGTTTCCGTGGGCTACCACCAAGATTTGTCCGAAATGCGATACATTCGGAGCAATTACCTCTTTCCAATAAGGTAATATCCGTTCCACCGTATCTTTCAGCGCTTCAGTAAGAGGTAGATGATCCCCCTGTATCCCCATATAACGTACGTCCAAACGAGGATTACGCGGATCGTCTTCCCGCAGGGCAGGAGGAGCAACGTCATAACTTCTGCGCCAGATCAGCACCTGTTCTTCCCCATATTTTTCAGCCGTCTCACTTTTATTTAAGCCCTGTAAAGCCCCGTAATGCTTTTCATTCAACCTCCAGGTCTTCTCCACCGGAATCCAATCCAGATCCATCCGGTCCAATACCACATTCAGGGTCTTTACCGCCCGTTTTAAATAAGAAGTGTAAGCCTTCTCGAAAACAAATCCTTTCTCTTTCAGTAAATCACCTGCTTTTACGGCTTCTTCCACTCCCCGTTCCGTTAAATCCACATCCGTCCAACCGGTAAAACGATTCTCTTTATTCCAGGTACTCTCGCCATGACGAAGTAAAACTAACTTTTTCATTTTTTCTTCAGTTTAATCATACAGTTTTTCTCAAGTTTCATACGAGTCCCTTCTTAATTTGTTTTCCCTTCTCCACGAAACCGGCTGAGCAGACACCGAAGATACCTAAAATCCAGCTTCCTGATTTTCCCGGGGCGGGGAAACCGGCATACGGAGGAAAGTGGAATCTCCGCCTTCTAAAAAAGGATGTGCCGTAATAGTACGACACATCCCCCTCTTCTTTTTATTTACCTAAAAGCGGACCGCTCTCTCCTTATTGCAAAGCACGGATGATCAATTCCGCCGTTTTCTTCCCGGACAAAAGCATTCCTCCGAAAATCGGACCCATCCGGAAACTTCCGCTCACTCCATTCGCAGCCATACCCGACACGTAAAGTCCCGGATAAACCTCTTTGGTATTCTCCACCGTCGTACGTTCTCCTTCTTCTACGGAAAGCGAGCGCTCACCTACGACCCCTCCGGTCGGAGTGTTCAAGCGGATATCGTTTTTCCGGGCCACCGTACGGGTTACTTCACAATCGTGTCCGGTACCGTCCAGCACGGCTTTCGCCATAATGGTGAGCGGATCTACATGCATTCCCTCCCGTTGGACCGGAGCCCAGTTTACCACCACCCCGGCTACCCGGTTATTTTTAAATACCACATCTTCCACCGTATAACAGTTGAAAAGCGTAGCTCCGGCTTGAGTCGCCTGATAGATTAAAGCGGAAGTGGTATGTACGGAATCCATCACGTACGTTCCCTGCTCATAAGGCCGAAAGGATACCCCCAATTCCCGCACGATCGGCATCGCTTCTTCCTGTACGATAATATCGTTAAACATCATAGCTCCTCCCCACATTCCTCCGCCGGGGGCCAGTTTCCGATCAAACAAAGCGACTTTCTTTCCCGCTTTTGCCAGATAGTAAGCGGCAACCAAACCGGATGGACCTCCGCCCACGATAGCGACATCAAGATCCAGATTGTTTTTCAACTTGGTAAAATAGGAATCAATAATTCCTCGGGATACAATTTTTTCCATGTAAATATTTTTAGATGAATTAATAAATGTGCATGGAAGCAGCTTTTGCTTTAAAACAAGCTCTTTACCTGCATTCCCTACGCCGGCATTATCCGTCTCAGGTTTGATGGGTATAATCTCAGCCTGTCCCGAGAACAAGCACCCCTCCATGCTAAAGTATCGCAAAGGTAATATTATCTGGGAAACTTTTGTACAAATCCGGTTTGAAATAGTAAACGCCCCTTTCCATCCCGGAGTAAAAATTTCTTCCCTTCCGGTGTATTCCTCTTTTCCGAAAACGCCGGCCGGGACAACCCTTCCTTGCTAAAAACTACATCACTACCTCTTTTTTCGCTCCGAAAAGGTTTTTCAGATAAATTATATCCTGAACCACCGATAGGGAACGCACCGGAGAACCCAGGGTAGTCGGGGCCTCATTGTGGATGTGTTTCAGATTATCGGCTTCTGCCGGAGTCAAAATATCGAGTTGAACAAAACCATCGAAAGGCACCGTAAAAATAGGTAGGCCTTTATGCGCTAAAACCGTGTTGATTTTAAACTTATTCAAAGTGATAATTTTAATGTATTCCTCTCCTTTAAAAACGGTTTTTATAAAAAGGTAATTATCTTCCCGGGCAAAAGCGACAAAAATCAAAGACGACTGTTGACAAAAAGCGTTTTGATATTCATATCCCCTCTTTTTCTTTAATAAAGTACCGACTGTTACCCGATTGATGGAACCGTTTTCATATACCTGTACCAATAAAGAATTTTCATCTCCTTCATAAATCGGTAAACTCACCCGCAAATCTTCCCGTCTGTTTTCCTTATCGGTGAGAACATACTTATCGGAATCCAGGATGCTGAAATATGCCAATACATTTTCCCCTTCATTTTCCGCAGTCCGCAATAGCGAAGTAAGAATCCTTTTTTTCTTCTCGGACCGGTTTTTTTTCCCTTGGGAAGACCACCCCGCCTGTTCGGTAAGTTTAAAAGATTCCGGTTGTTCTTTTACCGTAAAATCCTCCGGGAATACCGGAACGGCGGATTTTTGCGAAAGGCCGAAAGATTTTCGTCTTTCCTTCAGTAATTTTAAATCGGTTCCGTCCACCGGACGGGTCGCATTTCCCTGCCTTTGCCACACTTCCCCTTTTAAAGATACCACTGTATGATAAGGAGGTATACCGATAGCACATACGGTTTTGCCGTTGTATTTGCGAAAAGCGAAAGAAAGCAGCCCGTTTATATCCTTACTGAAATATTCTACGATAAATCCACGGATCATTCGCTGATACGAATCTTCATCGCAATGCAGTTGAAAAAAATCGGGCTCAATGCCGGTAGGTACCCCATCGTCGTTTACACCGATGTACAACGTTCCTCCCCCGGCATTCAAAAAACCGCAAATCGCCCGGAGAATATAATCCATTTGCACGGCCATGTTGGCATTTCCCCCGTAACCCGGAGGAAAAACGACGGTAGTTTTAAATTCGGCATGTTCTCCTTCCGAACCGAAAGAAACGGGAGTCTCTTCCTGAGGGGATTCCGATATAAACACAACCCCCAGTAAATGTGCCAATTCCATCTTTAATTCCATTCTTAAAGGAGCGGCTTCCATCACCGAGGACTGTAGCATATTACTCGCCAATATTAAACGGGCCACCGCCTGAATTTCTGCATCTCCTTCCATTTCCGTCGCCCGAAGCAATTCCGAATTCTTCATGGGCTCCATCCAGGCCGATAAAAGCGAAAGTATGGTTTTCATCCGTTTCAATACACCGTACCTCTCGGCCATCTCTTCCGGAATAATTTCATCCGGAACAGGAGGAGCCGTCAATTTTCCACTCAGAAAACCATAAACGGTCAACATATAGCTCAACTGAAAAGAACAATATTCTACAGTCGCCATATCTTCCCGCATATAAGCCAATAAACGGATGAAAGAAACAAAATGGAACTTTTCCGAAAGCGATTTTCCCGAAAAAATAAATAACTCCAATACCCTCTCCAACTGAACGACAAAAGCCTCCGACAACAACGCCTCTTCCCTGGAAATCTCGTTCTTTTTCTTTGTTTTTCCCGTTCGGACCTCCGAAGGAATATCCAGATATTTAAAAACCAAACGGGAAACCGCTTCATGTACATCAAACGGGGTGGTGGAAGGCTCTTCCACACAAGCCTTTATGTAGCCGTTGGAGTTTACTTCTTTCAACGTCAGGCGAAAATACTCCCCGGGCTTGGGGTCAAAAGGAAGACAAGGAGAAGAATACAAAGAATAGCCCTCTTCACTCACCCAAACCCATAAATCCTTCCGTTTGGATAATAAACAGGCGCAGGTGCTTTCTTCCGGGAAATAATGCTGACTCACAAACAGATCCAATTCCTCCAATATGGAAAATCCCAATCTTTCTTCGGTAGACTCTATCACCCGGGCGGTCATCACATCTCCCGTTTTCAGCACTTTTTCCAGTGAAGTAAGCTTAATCCGTGTAATCTCTTTCGCATGTATAACCCCGCTTCCCTCATACAAATCGTCTTCAATACCGACGAACACCAGTAAAGGCAAAGAAGGGACCGTGTTCTTCACCCGGATTTTTACATAGGTGCCCACCGGAGGCCGTCCTTTAGCCAGAGAATATAACTTCTGCGGAGGACCGGCAAACCATTCGAAAAGGTTTTTCCAGTAACGCCGGATTACCGATAGGTCGTATTCTTCCGGCAGGATGCGTTTTAACTTTTTCCCCGCTACGATTTTCAGTTTCTCTCCGATCAAGGAAACTACCTCCAAAAGCTCTTCCAAGGGTTCACCCATATCCGGATAGGGAATCAGAAGAACACGGTCTTTATCCAGTAACAACTTCCCCTTTCCTTCGAATTTCCGCAAAACCGGATCCGGTACCCCCGGCACCGGGTTCCCTAAAGACATTCTTCCGCTAAAAGCGGTCAACGAGAAATCGATCAGTTCGTTCCAATTCAGATTGAGTTCGTTCCCTCCACCGCACACCAGCACATCCAGAGCGTACTGACGAAATTTCTCGGCATATTTTTCCTCGGCTAAACTCAAATAACCATAAATCCGCGAAGCTAAAACGGTAAAATTCACTTCTATTCCCTGCTCCCGGCCCAACAGCCACTCGGTACCCGTAAGCCGGATCAATTCTTCCAATAACTTCGTTCGATCCGCAGCTTTTTTACATTCTCCGAACAGACAACGGTCTACGGCCTCTATTCGTAATTTTAAGCGTTCGAATAAAATGTGTTTATCCACTTCGGGAATGACATCCGCCTCATGAACCAAACGAATCAACTTCATCAAACTGTCGGTTTCCTCATAAACCGCTTCCGGTCCGAATAATAATACAGCCGCTGCCGTCTTTATTTTTCGCTCCTTATCGATCAAATAACCCGACACCTCCAGTTTACGCAAAATATCATGGATGTACTCCTCCGACTCCCCGGCCTGTATGAGTTGAATGGCATCCAAACGGGCGGAGGCCCGGGATAAGCGTTCCTCCTCGTCCTTCCGGATACTCCGTCTCCCTTCTTCGGTGAAATACAACAAAAAATCCGTATCCTCCATAATCCATCGGATAATACGTACATATAACTCCGTCAGAGTAGCTACATATTCAATATCCGACCAGTGGCTCCTCCATTCCATCCGAAGTGTAGACAAAAAAGCGAGAATCCAGAGAGGAGAACGGGATTCGTAAAGAGAATAATAATTGATAAAAGGTCCGGAAGTCAACACCCGGTCGGATAAACCCTCGAAAAAACGTTCCTGAAAACCGGGAAAATGAATTTCATCAAACAAAATATCGGCCGAAACAAAAAAAGGCATTTTCACCCGCTCGTCTAAAATTAAAGACAGGACGATAATTCCTTTCGAATCGATGCGGCTTACTTTGCAAGTAACCGTCTGTCCCACGAAAAGAAGAGTATTCCGATAATTATATAAACGGAACCCAAATCCGTATTTATCCTTCAGTGTATAATACAACTCCTCCCTGCCCCGAAAATCGGGAGAAGAAGTTACCGTAAATAAGTAATGTTCGTTTATCTTATAAAAGGAATGCAGAATATAATTCCGGTCCTGTATAAAAACAGGAGTTCCGTCTTCCTCCAAACGGGTGACAAAACAAGGTAAAACTACAGGCAAGGACAAATCTTTCTGGAAATCCAGTTGCTTTAATAAATAATCCTGTTCGTCATCTGTAACTTTATAATAAGTGCCGTCCGGCAGGTCTAAAACTTCACTAACTTTTAGCTGATAAATCTTATTTACTTCATACACCATCCTGAACAAAAATCAATTTATTTGACAAATGTTTAAAAATATCGGATACACAACAGCTCTTAGGACGGGCAATTTAGATATTTTTCGTGAGAAAGGAAAAATATTTACAAAATATTACTATATTACTTTTTATAAGTATTTTCTTTACATTTATTTTTTTAGAATAAAATTTACCTTTCTTATCGTATAATTTTCCACAAAAATAGTACTATAAGCAATACATTATCAGTATTTTTCATTACAAATCAGATCCTATCAAGAGAAATAGGGAACTTTACATAAAAATTCAATAACCGATTTATGAGCAAGCTGCTTATTTATACATGAAAAAATTGGTCTTGTCGCCGTTTTTTATCATTTCCCTGTATTTTTTCTCATCGAAAGAATACAAATAAGCCCCTTTTTTAGAAGAAGAATAATCCTTTTTGCCTGTATTATTCAGAATATTCATACTCAATATTTTCTTCCGGAAGTTCCGTTTATCCACAGCAAAACCGAAAATAGCCTCATAGAGCGACTGAAGCGACGGCAAAGTAAATTTGGGAGGCAAAAGATTAAATCCGACCGGACAGCAACTGGCCTGTTTCCTCAAACGCAGCAAGGCTTTCTCCACCATTAAATCGTGGTCGAAAATCAAAGAGGGCATCTGATCCAGCAAAACCCACACGGCTTCGTACGCCTCCGTTATCTTACTATCATACTTCCGGATGTCCATTAAAGCACAATAAGCACAAGAAATCACCCTTCCTCCCGGATCTCGTCCGATCCGGCTAAAAGTTATTAATTGTTCGAGATAGACCTTATCCATCCCCGTGCATTCTTTCAGAATCCGTTCCGCCGCCTGGTCCAGGTCTTCGTCTTCGCATAAAAAACCGCCGATCAAAGACCATTCCCCTTGACCGGGTTCAAAATTCCTTTTAATCAAAAGCAGTTTCAATCCTTCCCCGTCGAATCCAAACACAATACAATCTACCGCTACTTTAAAACTGGTATACTCTAAATAATATTCTGCACTCACAACTTTATTTTTAGGTAAAAAAAATGGAAAATATCCCATTTTAAAATAAGGTTAACATCTTCGTTCTAATATTACTCAACAAATCTAATTATAATTATTGAAATTTATACAATACATTGCAGGATTTCTATGAATTAAAAAATAAAAAGAAACGCTAAAAAATAAAATCTTCCTCAGTATCAGAAAAAAAGAGCTTCGTTTCTCCTTTCCAGCTTTTCCTCTTACAGCTCCGCCGGGTATAAAAAAAGCCGCTCTCGGACAAGAGCGGCTTTTTCCGGTATGTACCGAAAAATTTTTATTTTCAACGATTTACCTCCCAATACATCATCAGGAGATGAGCGGAAGACCAACTGAAATGAGGAGCTTTCAATACACTTCCGTCATGGGTATCGTAGTTTTCATGAATAGGGGCATCTCCGCTGATCCCTTTCAGCCGGGTAAACACCTGATCGGTATAAGTATCGGCTTCGGCCTTATAACCGTATTTCCGTATTCCTGAAATCCCGAAATACACCTGATCCAGCCAAATCGGTCCCCGCCAGTATCCCCCGGGCAAAAACTTCGGATGATCGGCAGCCAAAGTAGGAAAGGGAATATAAGTGGAAAATTTATTCGTATCGGCAATGATTTTCATTACTTTTTCCGCTTGTTCAGGAGAAGCGAGTCCAGACCATAAAGGGGTCCAGCCTTCCGGACCTTCTATCCGCACGAAATCTCCGTTTAGAACCCGGTCAAAAAAATACCCGGTTTTGGTATCGAAAAAATATCCGCGTACCTGCTCCCGGCGATCCTTTTCCCCGAATTTTTCCCCACAGAGATCCGCCATCTTCTGCAACAATTCATACTCGTAACAGAGGTAAGCATTCAGATCTACGGACTCCTGGTTGAAACTCCAGGCTCCTTCCCGGTTTTTTACCATTTTGGCTTCATCGAAACGCACCGCATTATCCATACCGCTTTCCCATTTAGCCGCTTCTTCCGTACCGTCCGTCGACCCGAACTCACAAATACCGTTTCCGTCGTGATCCCGATACTGATACCACCAACGATAATATTTCAGTAATTTCGGATACATTTCCCGTACAAAGGCCGTATCCCGGGTTTGCTCGAAAACTTCCATAACGCTCCAGGCTGCCAAAGGAGGTTTGCTGTCGCGGTAGTTATTTTCCCGTTTATCACTATAGATACAATCGGCAATCATTCCATATTCATCCTGATAATCAAACATCGAACGAATCTGATTTTTAGCCAGTTCCGGTTCGAAGCGGACCGTAGCTACTGCCTGCTTCCAGGTATCCCAGGCCCAGAAACCGACGAAATAACCTACAGCATGGGAAGGCACCATTCCATCGTGCAACAAATCTCCTTTACTACTCCTCCAATTACTCAGCAAAGTAACCAGGGCTTTTACAGCTATCCGGTCGTAATGTTCAGGCATCCCCGGACGAAGCGTGCGTTCCAGATAAGTGTTCCATCTTTTCCGGTGCAGATTTTCCCGGGCACTTGCTTCGGCCAGTATTTCTTTCGCTTCTGTTAAGCCGGTTTCGGCTTCTTGACGGGTATTGTAAAAGGAAAGCACTACGACTTTCTGTTTGGTACAATCCCGGTAAGACGCTTTATATACGGAGGAAGTAAGCATTAATTCGGCATCGGCACCGAAAGTTACCGCCGCTACTTCTCCCCGCGGCAATTCGATCAGTAAACTTTTCCCCTGCATTTCCACCTTGCCGTCCGCATCCCAGAAATTTCCCTCGAAATACCAATTCAACGCCTGATTACTGCGACATATCAGCAAAGCATGATTTTTATCCGTAAAAAACAATGTCTGTTCCATCGTCACGTCCGGGAAACTACTTTTCATATATAATTTCCCCGGAAAATAAACCAGGCTGTCCGGACGAAAAGCGTTGGGAGCAATCACTTTCCCATTGTCCACATAGCCGGCTTCTACCAACGCCCGGCTAATCCATCGCCGATTATCCAGATCGTAGGGACCGCAGAATCCGTTCGTAAACTTCCCGGGATCGGGCAATGTAAAACCCATCCATGCCCCCTGGTTCGTAAACCAGCCTCTTCCTCCCTTTACGCTCTCGGGAGTATAGGATACATTCAAAATATCCGGATAATGCAGTACTTTATCCTGCAACTTTTCCCCGGAAGTCTGGCAGGCCATCATCAACAAAACCAGGCCGGCACCCACTAATACGTTCATTTTTTTCATATTTTTACCTTAATATAATCTCTTGGCAACATGGACGACGTCCTCCCCTTTTTGCAAGGGAATAATCGTAAAAGAGTAATGTTTGTCGTCGGGCGTAATCGTATATTCCGGATGAGTTTGTGCTCCCCAGGAATTGTCGCCTCCCACGCCCATTTGCTGCAAATCGATATTAAACCATACCATATCCTGTTTCTGCACGCTGCCTCCGTGTTTTCTTTCGATACGGGGGGAAACGTGCATGAGGTCCTCCATCGGGAAATTCCAGGCGCTTACATTCAACGGCTGCGCCCCGCTCACCAGGAGACCGTCACCTTCCGAATTCCGTAAACTGCACCAACGTACGTCCGATTTATTAGCCGTTTCCTGAGAACGGACATACGGATGATACTGTTCCCACACCGAAGCCGAATACCGGTTGATATCCGCCGAAGATTTCCGGTCCATATAATTTTCATGCGGCCCCCGTCCGTACCACTCCATCCGGTCGTATTCCCCCTGGAGCACCATATACATGCCGTAACGGGGCATCTCCGGTAACTGCAAATTACCTGCCGTAAAGGAATTGTCCACCCGAATGGCTCCGTCTCCGAATACGGTATAATCCACCCGGTATGCAGAAGCCTGAGCCGGCATTCGGAAGAAGGTCGATATTTTAACCGCCCCTTCGCCCCGGTCGATTTCCATCCGGTCAGGAATCATTTCTTCTCCTGCTTTTAACCAGGTTAAACAACGGTGTCCCATTCCGTTCGCTACATCGTTATCCGTCATGGCTCTCCAGAAATTAGGACGTAAAGGCTCCTTCAACAGCTGTTTCCCTTCGTAAACAATTCCGCTCAGGAAAAGGGAAGGCTTAGAGATCGTAACCTCAAACGTATTCCCCTGAATCCGCACTTCGGTTTCCGTCTCTTTTACCGTCACGGAAGCGGTAGTTTTTACCGGAATCCCAGCCAGCCTCTCTACAGGCAATTTAAACTGTTCGGAGGCGACCAAATGCCCCTCGGGGAGAAGTCCGGTAGCTTGGCGGCTTCTGGCTTCGAGATGCAAAAAATATTCAGTAGCAGGAAGCGGTTGCAAAGCGGGAAGCGGTACATCCACCACAGCCGACTGACGGGCCGGAATTTCCGGAACCTGTAAAGTCCCTTCCGCAATCTTTTTACCGTCTGCCTGTACATACCAGGTAAAATCATACCTGCTTGTAGAAACGAAATCATTCCGGTTGACAACCCGAATCCGGTTGGCGGTAAAGGGTTCGTTTTCAAAATGTACATTCTGATACACTTTTTTTACTTCCCAAATGTGGGGATGCAGACTCCGGTCCGCCGCCACCAAGCCGTTGGCGCAAAAATTCGAATCGTTGATGACACCGACGAATCCCATATCCCCTCCATATCCCCAAATCCGGTTGCCTTTTTTATCTTTGATGGCAAAGGTCTGATCCACCCAATCCCAGATAAAACCACCTTGAAGCTGGTCATATTTATAGATCAAATCCCAGTAGTCCCCCAGATTACCTACACTGTTTCCCATAGCATGGGCATATTCGCACAAAATTAAAGGCATAGGCCGTCTTTCATTTACATGCTCCCTCAAACGCCAAATCCGGGCATACATCGGACAATAAATATCGGTAACCCCGGTCCTTCCCGAAGCCTCGTATTGCACGGGGCGACTGGTATCCCTTTTTTTCGTCCAGTGATAAGTCGTCTCAAAATGCTTTCCATACCCGGATTCGTTACCCAACGACCAGATGATTACCGAAGTAAAATTTTTATCCCTTTCTACCATCCGGCTCATACGTTCCATAAACGGAGTGATCCATTCGGGAGTCGTAGCCAAAGTACCGATTTCCGTATCTTCCATGCCATGGGATTCCAGGTTCGCTTCGTCCACCAGGTAAATTCCGTATTCGTCACACAATTCATACCATTCTTCTATATTCGGATAATGACTGCAACGAACGGCATTGATATTAAATTGTTTCATCAACCGTACATCTTGCAACATAGAAGCATAATCTACGCTTCTTCCTTTATGCGGATCGTGTTCATGACGATTGACACCTTTGAGGGTCAACGGCTTTCCGTTCAGCATCAACATGCCGTTCTTCATTTCCACCGTTCGGAAACCGAAACGGTGCACGAAAGATTCCGTCAATTTTCCATCGGCATTCCGGGTATTTACCACCAAGGTATACAATTCAGGCGTCTCAGCCGTCCAGGGCCTGGCGCTTTTCACCGTGGCCGCGAAAGTGTGAAGCGTATCTTCCGGCGATTCGACCGTAGAAACACCGGAAAATATAATTTTTCCTCCGTCTATTAATTTGGTTTCGAAACGGGTGCCCTCGGCCAACTTTCTGCGGTCAGCCGTAATTTTCACCTTCAACTCCCCGTCGGCATACCCGTTAACCAAAGGAGCTTCTATCTCGAAATCCTGCACCCGGGCGTGAGGACGGGCGATTAACCATACATCCCGTTCTATGCCGCTGTAGCGCCAATAATCCTGACATTCCAGATAGGAACCGTCGCTATAGCGGTAGACCTCCACAGCCAGCTTATTTTTTCCTTTCTTCAAATAAGGAGTAATGACGAATTCCGCCGGTAAGCGGCTGTCTTCACTATAACCGACAAACTCCCCGTTTACCCAGCAATAAAAAGCGGATTCTACTCCTCCGAAATGAAGAATGATATCTTTACCGTCCCAGTCTTTCGGAAGGGTAAACTCCCGGATATAGGAACCCACCGGGTTGTAGTCCCGGGGAATATAGGGAGGATTCGCAGGAAAAGGATACTTGGTATCCGTATAAATAGGAGCATCAAATCCCTGTAATTCCCAACTTCCCGGAACTTCTATTTGCTTCCAGCCCCTGGTGCTGAAACCGCGTTTATAAAAATCCTGAGGACGTCCGGCAGAATTTTTCGAATAATGAAACTTCCAGGTTCCGTTCAAAGATAAACGGGAAGCTGCGGCCGTATTCCGTTTCACAGCGTCCGTTTCATTCGTATAAGGTACAAAATGAGCGTGTATACGCTCTCTGTTGATTTGATTCACAGAAGGATTCTCCCATTCCGGTACCTGAGTCTGACCCCTCCCGTAAAAAAAGGATACAGCCCATATCATTGTAATAAAAAACTTCATCATCATCTCTATCTGTTAGATCGTACAAAAAAAAGTTACTAAAAACGGAACGCAAAAATCTACAGCCATTCCGTGAAAAATAGATATTACCACAAATTCTTTCCCCGCATACTTACTGATTACCGGCAAAGTGGTATCCATAGTGGTAGCTCCCCCTGCAGAAATCGGTGCCAGTTTGCCAAAATAGCGCACCAGCAAAGGTGCTGCCAACAAGGTGATTATTTCACGTATAATATTAGAAACCAGTGCAATCGTTCCTAATTCCGCTCCTTTATATTGAGTGATAAACACCGAAGAAAGCGAATAATAACCGAAACCGGCTCCCACAGCCAGACAATCGGTAATACTTCTGCCGTGAACCGCAAAGCTGATCAGTGCAGAACCCGCCAGTGTACCCAAGATGGTCCCCAAAGGGACGAGGATAATTTTCAAATTTTGCTGCTTCATCGCCTGCAATGCTTTTTTATCGCTTCCGATACTCATCCCCACCAAAAACATCAGCAGATACAATGCATATAATGTTGGATCGTGCTCGGTAATAAACGCCGGCATTTCTATAAAACGCCCCACGATCACGCCCACGATAAAAAAACTCACAATTATGATACTTCCACGCATAAATCCACAATTAATTCCATTTAAAATCTGTAACTCGCTTATTTGCTGAAATAGAACTTATATATTCCCCAGGCACACAATACGCTTCCGATGACCGCCCCCAATGTGATAATGACGGCATCCATTCCGATGGTGTCCAGATTATTCATAATCTGGTCGTTCGTCCCTACACTCAGTCCTAACAAAAACAGCAGAGCGAAAATGGCCCAGGTGATCGCCTTTTGCACCCACTTCAGATTTTTTTCGCGGAAGATATACCCCAGTATAATGCCGCTTACCATCAACCCTATTACTATCAACATATTTAAAAATATTTAAATGAAAACGGCATGCAATTTAAAATAATTTTAATGAATCTGAAACCTCCATTCCAAAATTAAAACAGGGCTGAAAATGCTTGTGCACTTTCAAACCCTGTTCTCCTGACTTTATTATTTAATCTGGCCGTTAGAATTGATTTCGCCTTCAGGTATGTTAAAGAAATTATGACGGGCCGGATCGAAACCGTTCCGGCCGACGGCAGCCAAAGCCTGTTTCGTTTTACCCCACCGTCTCAAATCATAGAAACGGAAACCTTCCAAAGCAAATTCCACAATGCGTTCGTGTTCGAGTTGGGCCCTCACCTCTTCTTTGGAAGAACCTTTCATAGCGGGCATATTGGCCCGGTTCCGCACTTCATTGATCAAAGGAATCGCCAGGTCCGGTTTATCCATTTCATTATAAGCTTCCGCCCGCATCAGCAGTACATTGGCATAGCGCATCAGGATCACGTTCATAGAAGTTTGCTGAGTTGCCATTCCCTCTTGTCTGGCGGGAATAAATTTCCGGAACACCGGCTTATTTCCATTGCTGAACCAATCGTCATAGTCATATCCCCATACCTTTCCGGTTCCGTCGTTGAAATAAGGATCTTCAAACCACAGGGTCTGATACAAACGGCTGTCGTAATTACCCGTGGTGGCAATTTTTCCTTCTTTCTTGAATTCCCCTTCCAGCATATCGGCCGGTAACACACCGGACCATCCTCCCAACTCCTTGGAAGCAATCCAATAGTGAGCAGCATGACGGTAATAGGCACCACCTGAAGTAATCGGGGAAAACTGAATTTCCAACAAAGATTCTATGGAATTTTCATTGGTACCGTTAAACATCCCCAACCATTGGTTCATAGGAACCAAACCGTACCCGGTAAAATGTTTTTTATCCAGCACTTCGATGGCTTCGGTCAGATATTCGCTCTTTTTAGCCGGTTCTTCGTAAGAACGGGTCAGCAAAGCGTAGCCCAGGTAAGCATTAGCAACGGCAGAAGTGGCACGACCTACCGTAGCGTTATCCCGCTTCATCGGTAACACCTTAGCCGCATACCGGAAATCTTCCACTATAAAACTCCAGGCGTCCGTACGGGAAGACAGGCTCTTGTCGATATCGCTTTCCGAAGTAATGTACTTATCCCTCACCACAATCTGTTCCCAGTTCATCAACAACACCATATGATAATATCCTCTCATAAAACGGGCTTCGGCCAAAATTTGTTCCTTCACCGCGGGATCGATCATCTCCTCGGTCATTGCACCTACCTTGGCTATTACCTGATTGCAATAGCTGAGTCCCCAATAGTTAAAACTCCAAATTCCCGCAGGAATATCGCTACTCATAGTAAACGTAAAATCGAAAATTTCGGTCATATAACCGTATCCCAAGGCATCCGGTCCCATCTGAATAATGTCTTCCCGGAAGGGCTCGAATACAAATTTGTACTCATGGAACTGCCATTCACCACCGTAATACAACTGGGAATAAGCGGCCGAAAGTCCGGACAGGGCCTCTTCTTCGGTTTTCCAGTAATTTCCCGACGTGGACTGGTCCGGCGATTCTACCGTAAGAAAATCCTCACATCCGGTAAAACCGAACGCCAGTAACGGTATATAGATCAGGTTTAATAATTTTTTCATATTCTGTATTTTTAAATGTCATACTTCAATTAAAACGTCAATTGCAAGCCGAATACAAACGATTTGGTAAACGGATAAACACTTCCGTCGATACCGGTATTCAATACCGACGAATTGGAAGAGGCAAATTCCGGGTCAACTCCGTCGTATTTGGTCCAGGTCCACAAATTATCCGCGCTTACATATACTCTCACTTTATCCATCCGGATCTTATTCAGCCACATTTTGGGCAAGGTGTATCCCAACTGAACCTGACGCAAACGGATGAAGTCCCCGTCTTCCAGGAAACGGTCCGATTCCCGGCGGTTCAGGTTCGGGTCGCCGAATACGGCACGCGGCATACTGGTATTCCGGTTCTCCGGGGTCCAGGCATTCAAAGTGGACGCAAACATATTATAAGTGTTGTTCATCGTTTCCGAACGTACCCGGGTTCCGTTATAGATTTTATGGCCCCAACCGCTACCGAACAGCAAGGACAAATCGAGTCCTTTGTATTCTCCGCTGAACGAAAGGTTCGCCTCCACTTTGGGCAGGCCCGATCCCATTTCTTTTTTGTCTTTTCCGTCAATCACCCCGTCGTCGTTCCGGTCTTTAAAACGCAAGTCTCCCGGTCTGGCATTCGGCTGAATCAATTTTCCGTCTTTATGGTGAGCATACACTTCCGCCATATTCTGGAAAATGCCGTCGGTTTCATACAGGTAGAAAGAAGCCACGGATTTTCCCTCCCGGGTTTGAGTGGCATTATAACCGCCGTATAAAATCTGGTCTTTATTAGCCATTTTTAGAACACGGTTCTTTAAGGTGGAAAGGTTAAAACCGATATTGTACGTAAATACTCCGCTCTTTTTGGCATAGTTGATATCGAATTCCACCCCGGCATTCCGCATCGTTCCTACATTCAGGATCGGATTACCGATACCGGCGGAAGGTGCCAGTTCTTTTTCGATCAGCAAATCGATCGTTTTATTGTTGTAATAATTGACCGAACCGTAAAGTCTGCCGCCGAAGAAACCGTAATCCACACCGACATTCAAAGACTGATTGGTTTCCCATTTGATACCGCGGTTTTCCATCATATTGGCAATCGTAGCGATCCAGGGATTTTTACCGGTTCCCTGCACATAGCCCAAACTGTAACCGTTGCCTTGGGTCATCAAAGCCAGGTAAGCATAATTTTTCAGAGCTCCTTCGTTCCCGAGTTGTCCCCAGCTTCCTCTCAGCTTCAAATTAGAGATAATGCCGTCTTTCGGAAAAAATTCCTCTTCACTGATTCTCCATCCTACAGCTACCGAAGGGAATGTACCCCAACGGGAATCTGCTCCGAATTTGGAAGAACCGTCTCTACGCACGGTCACCTGTAACAGGTAACGGTCGCTGAAGGAATAATTGATACGACCGAAGTAAGACAAACGGTTGTATTCCGAACGCGTACCGTCGCCGGAGAAAGTACCGCCGATACCGGCATGAGGTGTATTCCAGTTCGGATTCGGGAATCCTCCCGGCACATCTTCTCCGTCTACCTGAGTTTTTCCTTCCACTTTCAGTTCGTTGTATGTATTCCTGGACATTTCCACGGAAACCCCAGCCATAGCCGTAATCGAATGTCTCCCGTATTTTTTATTGAAGGTGATGTAATTATCGATGGTTTGTTGGTGCCAGTAGGAACGCTTTTCATAAACGTAAGGGTAAAGATTCGCTTCGTTGGGACTGGCGATGAAATCCGGAGCGTTTTCATAATACTGGCTGTTGTAACCGTTATAATAGTAAGAAGTTTTGAACTGCAGGTAATCCGTAAAGTTAGCGGCTACCGAAAACATAGCGACAATATCCTGAGATTTGGATTTATTGTGTCTGAAATGCGCATCTGCCACCGGATTACGCGTAGCGGCCATCCCGTCTCCGGAAAGTCCGTAACCGTATTTTTGACTGGGATCAAGTACCGGAATCAAAGGACTGGAACGATATACTTCCGTTAAAGAAAAGTCCGGATCGGAACCCTTTTTCGCTGTAAAGGACAAACTGGCCGAAATATCGAAAATGGATTTCTTGGTATTTATTTTCATACGTCCGTTCTGCATCAGAAAACTATTGTCCAAAACAATCCCCTTTTCATCGTAAATATTGGCTGATATAGAGAACTGCGTATTATCGTTTCCACCCCTTACGGACACACTGTGGCTTTGAGCAAAACCGGTGCGGAAAACCTCGTCCTGCCAATCGGTATTGTATTTGGGATCTTTTAAGGCATAGGCGGGCAATTCCTTTCCGGCATTGGAAAACATCATCTTTGCCAGTTGGATATATCCTTCGGAATCCAGCATATCGAAAAGATTCGTAGCCTTTTTCACAGCACCGTAAGAATTGATATCAACCTTTACCTCTCCGCTTTTACCACTTTTGGTCGTAATAATCACCACTCCGTTGGCCGCCACAGAACCGTAAATAGCACCAGCAGCACCGTCTTTCAAAATCTCCATGGACTTGATATCCTGAGGAGCCAGCGTAGTAATATCTCCGGGGAAACCGTCGATAATATAAAGCGGTTCGTTACTACCGTAAGTTCCTACTCCCCGGATCTTGACACTTACTCCCTGTCCGGCCAGGCCGCCGTATTTCTGCACACTTACGCCTGCTACCTGACCCTGTAAAGCTTCGGCAGGATTGATCGTGGATTTATTCGCTAACTTTTCACCTTCTACCGTCGTAATGGCACCGGTCAAATCACTTTTCTTCATCGTACCGTATCCGATTACCACCACTTCTTCCAAAGCTTCGGTATCTTCCTGTAAAACAACTTTCATCGTGCTTTCTCCGGTCACCGGAACTTCCTGCGTTTTATACCCGATATAGGTAAAAACCAAAATATTCCCCTTCTGTACCTGAAGCGTAAAATTCCCGTCGATATCCGAAGCGATTCCGTTCGTCGTACCTTTTACCGTGATATTTACCCCCGGTAAAGTCTCTCCTTTATTATCAGTGACAACCCCGTTCAACTGATAAGTCTGTGCCATTGCCCCCAAAGGCAATAACCCCATCATCATTACAATAAGCAACCGGAAAAAATATCCGGAACTTTTAAGCTGAATCCGATTCATTATTTCTATTTTTTAATTCGTAATTACTGATTAATTATTTGGACTGCTCTGACCGGCTTTAATGCTGTTCCCTTCGGTCTCATAAGCAAATTCGGTCAAAGTAAATTCAGCATTCTGCGTAGCCGTCAATTTAAACCAAAAATAACACCCTCCGAGTTTGGTACCTATATAAGCGGTCTTACCCAACCAATTCTCATATTTTTTAGAATATAAAACAGGCATGTATTCCCAGGACGGGTAGGGATTGGACACCCAGGAAGGCGAATTCGGTCCGATTTCCGTGCCTTCGGTCAAGGGAGTAATGTTAATCAGATCTCCATCGGTGGTTCCAATAATATCCTGGCCGTAATTGTCGAAATGAATACGCTTCGCTTGCGGAGCATCTCCGATCCCCACTGCCGTCTGAAACAGGCCCGCGATAGTTTCTTCACCTAGCTCTATAGCCGCCCAATTGAGGTTGGTAAAATTAACCTTCAGGTTCAAGCCTTTATAATGCATAATGGTAGAATATAAATCCACTTCCGCTTTTTGAGTGGCGATCTGTGCATCTGAAGACGTTAACTCCAATTTCAATACGGCAGCCCCGGCTTTTACGGCTTCCGCCTTAATAACACAGCTCATTTCCGCCGACCGATGTCCTTTGGCTATCGTAAGCGTATTCGACTGTAAGGTGATGCAACTGGCAGGAACTTCACTGTCCGGAGCCACTTTTACATCAAAAGAAATAGATGCCGGAACTTTTCCGTCTATAGCCACGCTGATAGTGGTCGTTACGTTGTCCATCCCGGGCCGAAATATAAATTCCTCCGGTTCACAAGCAGCCCCGACTCTTGCCTCCTCCAACTTAATAAAATCGTCGTCATCGCTGCAACCCGTCAAAAAAGACAGGCCACATACTATCCACAACATGAGTAAAAAGTACTTTTTCATATTTTGCTATTTTAAATTAAAATTTCACCGGCAAATATAGGAGGGCCCGGAGAAATGCAAACGTTATCAGAAGCTGTTTTAAACCTACAAAACCTTTATTCAGACAAATTACTTATCTACAACAAAAAAAACATCTGTATGATAATAAGATAATTACGCTTACAATTTGTTCTACATTTCTATTTTGTTACACAAAATATCCTAAAAATCGAAAAGGGAAGATTTAAAAAAAGAAAAAAGCGAGTATAACTTTCTGTATCAGAATTATACCCACTTTCCGAAAAAGAAAGGAAATCTTACACAAGAAAAAAAATCTCCTGGCAGTTTTCTTTCGATAAAGCCCAAACTAAAACCCAGTCATACTTTTTTCATGTATTCACTCAATTTTTCATCGGTTTCTATCTCTAATTTCTGTCGTAAACGATAACGGGCCATATTGACGGCTTTGGGAGTAGAACCGACCAACAAAGCGATTTCTTTAGTGGACAATTCGATACGCAGTAAAGAAGCCAATTGTTTCTCATTTTTGGACAAGTTGGGATGTAATTCGGTTAAGCGGTTGATAAATTCGGCATTTACCCGGTCAATTTCCAATGCCAGATTTCCCCAATCGTCCTCCTTATTCTGGTATTGCGCAATAAAAGCATTGATCTTTTTCAACTGAGCCTTTACCTCCGGTACCGCATCCTTATAAGATTCCCGCAACA
>CAJMSX010000047.1 GCA_905216195.1 uncultured bacterium | reverse complement strand
CTTCCAGTTGCGTATTGAAGGAAGACCATTCTTTCGGAGCGATTAACAAACAACCTTGGGAAATAACGTGTTCATCACTCATCCCGGCCCAGCCGTCGTTATTGGTCCGATGGATGAACACTCCCGTCAAATAGGCATTCCCCTGGGCATCTATTTGCTCCGGTTTATGAGGATTATCCCAATAAGTCGGGACCCGTCCCCTCTTATTCAGGGTCCAATGGGACTTTAAGGCACCCGTTTTACCCACCTCATCATAACTAACCTTGTACAAGCCGTCTTTCACGATACCGAATTTGGAAGGGTCGGAACTCATCGTATAACCCGTATAGGTGTGAATATCGTCTTTCCCTTTGGAACCGTAAACCGTAACCCGGGCCGTGACAGCGCCTTCTCCATCTATATAAGCATTATTTTTATTATAAGGATCAGCATTATGGCTCTTCTTAGTTCCTAACCGTTCACTGAGGCTTCCTTCAAAAACAACGACAGTAGAATATCCCTGCAAGGTAT
This sequence comes from uncultured bacterium, assembly GCA_905216195.1. Classification (GTDB taxonomy): domain Bacteria; phylum Bacteroidota; class Bacteroidia; order Bacteroidales; family Marinifilaceae; genus Culturomica. The sequence continues at coordinate 28,728 of CAJMSX010000047.1, read as the reverse complement.
GCAGCTCCCCGTATATATCCGTGTACTCATACGTATTGCCTTCATGCCAATGCCAGGACTCCTCCTCCTGTTCATGTATTTTGTAACGGAACCAATCCCGGCCGTCTAAGTCGACAAAAGCCTGGGGATTATTCCCGCAATAAGCATAGGGACTGAATCTGTAGTATTTTTCCAAAAGCGGATCGATTCCCAACCAACGACCCATCTCCGCTGCATACATGCGGAATCCGTAATCCAGATAACCCAGCCCACCGGTCGTTTGCTCCTCTTTTCCATTATATTTGAAACGGTTGGAGGCCAATTGCGCATAATCGGACCGGGATTGACGAAGACCGAAAGGATAATAATCGTTTTCCTCTTTCACCGAACCCGTCTGGTCGAAAACAACCCGCACGCTTCCTATATGATCTTTCAAATGATAATACGTAGCCGAAGAGCTCACACGGCCCTCGGCGAAGCTGCTACTCTCAAAAGTCAAAGAACTCCCCGTACGCTGGTAAATGCAGCTACCTAAATAAACATAACCGTTGTTCCCTGCATCGCTTACACTTAACTTACTGCCGTCTGAGCCGTAAAGATAGGTGGCTGCCACAGCCCCCGCTCTCGTTACCTTACTCCACAAATTTAAAAAATTATATTCAATTACCAAATTATTCTTACTATCGCTGGTCATATTTCCGTATACATCATAACCGAAGTTTCCGTTAACCCCGTTTTTGCTCAGGGAAGTCAGACGATTGCCCGTATATACGTAGTTGTATACATCCGTACTGCTTCCCGTACGCCTTAAAGTGGACAAATTACCGTTCTTATCGTAGGTGATACCTTTCTCGGTATAAGTCGTACTGACTATTCCGTTTTCGTAGCGGTCACTGCCGGTAAAACGATTCACACCGTCATAAGCGAAAGTATACAATTGAGCCAGTTTGTTGGCCGGCTTACATTCCCATTCCGAAATATTCCCGTTATAGCAGGCTTTCCCCTTCGTCGGGGACTCATAACGAAAAGACATCGAAAACAGACTGCCGGACTGGCCCGTCAGTAAGCCCCGGATATTATATGTCTTACTCTCTGTCGTCAGATTGTTTCCGTAAGTGATCCGGCTCAACTGCCCCAATTCGTTATAAGCATAAGCGACCACCGCCTTGGACGTTCCGTTCAGAAAAACTTCCTGTCTCAGCAGGCGATCCCGGTGATCGTAAGTATTTACCCGTTTGACCGTCGTCGTCACGCCCGCTACCGTGTGACTTTCCTGCTCCGCCAGCGCATTCCCCGTAAAATCGTAGTTAAAACTGTAGCGGCTGATACTTCCCAGCTGATTTTTCTCCGCCTTTTGAATGAGGCGTCCTTTCGCGTCATAATAATAAGCCCGTTCTATATACTGAGGCGTACCCGTATGGACGGAAGCCATATTCCCGTTTAAAACCCGGATTTTTTCATAAACGAGGGAGCCTTGCAGGCGGTTGTCCGGGGTATTGTCAAAACCGCTTACGGCAGAAAAATCCAGCCCCGTGCCGGCAGGACGGGTATCATAGGTGTATTCGGCCAAAACGGTAAAGGAAGTATTGCTGCCGTAGCGGCATTTTTCCCGGATCAACCGGTTGTGACTGTCGTAATCATAGGCAAACGTTTTGTCTCCCACGGATTTCGTTACCACCAAATGAGCCGTGTTGTAAGTGTAGTTTTCTGCAGCAATACCGGGAAACTTTTTCCGGGAGAGGTCTCCCTTGGAATTATACTGATACTGGTAACAATAGGTATCCAAGGTAGAGGCACTCAAGGAGGAAGAAGTATTGACGGCCGGAGGAATAACGCAAACCAATCGGTCCAGGCCGTCGTACACATAATACGTTTCCAATACCTCGCTAGTTCCCGCATAGTGTCGCTCCAGAACGATCTTTCCGGCGTAATCCCTGAATACGACCGAGCGGTTTCCGTCTTCGTCCAACCTTTCAGTCGAATAGAGGGTACTGGCGGCGTAATATCCGGAAAGCGTCAGCCCGGCAGTCGCCGGCAGGAAACGACGGACATCGTTGGCAGCATTCGTACCGTAATAAAAACGCTGGGTGTGATTATTCCCCAAACGGTGGCTGTCTCCGGGGGCACCTTGTTCCAGCAGCCTGTTTAAACCCGAAGATTCATACCGTTTCTCTCCGTAAGCATAAGCATTCGTTGCCGTCAGCCCGTAGAGACTTTTGTAATAATTATTCTGAGCGGTCACGGCATCCGCTACATAAGCGGAACTACTGACGGTAGCCGGATAAGGCAGATAAGTTTTTACGTCACGCCCCAGGAAATCGCTGACGATGGGCACGATCAAATCCTTACCCGAAGGAGTCGCCCCCAGGTTTTTTCGCTGCAGGGGACGCCCCCAGCCATCATAGAACACATAATCGGAAATTTTACTTTGTCCCCCGGCTGCCCGGTAAGTATGTGTCACAATCGCATTATCGGAATTCCCGGAGATAGCAAACTCTCCGCGCATAAATTTCGTCTCGTTTCCCCGGACCGCCTCGACCGTATACACACCCGGCGCCAGATTCTCTCCCAATGTCAAAGCCGACCCCGTCCCATTCTTCGTCAGAAGAACCGAACCGCTTCTTTTCAACCGGTAACCGACGCCGGACTGGGAACCGTTGAGCGAAACGGTACGCTGCTGAGTGTTTCCGGTCACCGTATACATTTGAAGAGCTGCATACTGATTCAGGGTACATAGGGAAAGAGCGCCCGAAAAACGTAAGGTACGCACCTGCGAGGATGTATTGGCCTTATGATGAATAAAAAAATAATAATCCCCCGCAGATTCAGGGTAACCTACCGACAGCCAATCCCGGGCGGTGGTACTGTTCAGGAAATTTACAAACGATTGATAGACCTGCCATACGGTATAACCGGGTTTAATGTCATAGTACAGATAATAATAATCTTCTCCGGCCGGTAAATTTACCGTGCCCTCCCTGAATCTTTGGATTCCTTCTATAAGGCTACTGGCCATAGCCGGCAAAACGGCAAGCCATACCGTAATTAATAGAGATATCTTTTTCATCCTGATTTCGTTTTTAATGTCCTTTTATCAAATATTCATACTCATTCTCCGGATTGCCGTTTTCATCCACAACCCGTTGCAAACGACCCATTCCGTCGTATTCATAGCTGATTTTCCGTCCGGAAGCATCTGTTACACTCGTAATTCCGACCAAAGGCCGGTAGGTATAAACCGAAACCTGAGCCGAGGGCAGGGAAGTACGCAAAGCATTCAGCTTGTTGATATCGTTTTGCGACAAAGAGGAGGAAGCTCCGATCGCATTTAAAACCGATGCGCCGCCCAGGGCATTGACGACCGCAGTATATTCGGCATTTCGAATCTCCGCTACCGGATAGGTTCCCTGATATCCCCAGATATAACAGACTTTAGGGGCTCCGCTGGTGGAAAAACAAGCCGGATTGCCGTATGCATCGTAAAGGTGTATGGTCAGCCGATTCGTCTCCGTTCCGTTCAAACTGTTTACGGAACTGCCGACTTTGATAAGAGATTTACCGTTCACGGTAAAATTACTGTAATTATTTTGGACTACGGCGGTATTCGTCCCCTCGATTTGTAATTCTTCCTTTACCAGGGCATTTATATTATGGGCGTTTTTCATCGTCGTATAGGGAGTGGCCGAATAATCCGCCGGATAGTAATAACGGCGTACATACGTTTTACCGCCGGCTGTATACGTCTGTACCCTCACCTCCCGGTTGTCCCCCGGACGTACCGGATTATCCAGACTGTTGTAAGTATAAGCAACCGTTTCACTTACCTTATCGGTACCGAAATAACGGTCGGTGGTCGTGGACTTGAGCTTGTGGCAACCTGTTTGTACGTAGACGTTCAAAAAATAAAAATCATTTACCTGATCGTGCGGGCCGTCGAACAGGGAAGTAGATTCGTTATCCATAAAAATAATTCCCCTTACAAACAAACCGGTTTGAATCTGCCGGATATTGTATTTTTGATAGTGGTGAGTAATCACCTCCACCGGAGTTTCTACATTATTCTCGATTTTATAAGTTGTTTTCTTCAGTAAGGTGTTATACGCCCAATTAGCCTCGACCGGATAATCGCTGAATAAATTTAACCGGAAACGGGGTAAAGGGCAATTCGCTCCGATCTGATCCGCTTGGTAGCCGGGGAAATACTGAGCCGACCCGCTTTCGTTCTGAAAATTATTCCGGTCATATTCATACACCGTCTTCAGCGTTTCGTTCGTAACCGCGTCCCTGATGTTTTCGGTCACTTTGCCATAATAAATCCGGGTTTCTTCCAAAGGTATGCCGGGCGTAACGCTAAACGGATAATAATAATTCGTCTGCCGGTAGGGATCGGAAACCATCCCGTTGAAATAACCGACCTGTACGCAATAGTAGCGTTCGTCCTCTTCGATCCGGTTGGTAGGCGTACTCAGGTCGTAAGTAAATTCCCTTGTTTTTATTTTCCGGCTTTCGCTTTCGTAATCTTCGATCCGGGCAATCCGGATACCGATATTCAAATCCGTCCCGTAAGTTTTCGGATGACAATTCGCCTCATAAAAGAAACGGGTAAGTCCGCCCGTAATTCTCTTGATTTTTTCCAGGGTATAATAGGAGGCGTAAGAAAAAGAATAATCCCGGGTATGGTTGTATTCTCCCTGACTATCCAGATAGCTCAGGGAAAGGTTATTTTTTCCGTTGTAATATCCGAACATATCCTGGGCATACCCCTCGCCGGTCAAGGCCGAAGATTCATTGATGTATTGAAAAGTATACTGATCGGTCAGCTTCCCGTTTTTATCCTTAATATCCACCGAAGAAAGTTTCATCCGTCCGTCTCCGAAATAAGAAGCGTTGTTCAAACTGACGGTTTGCAACAATTCTCCGGCATAAACCCGTATTTCGTTTAAACGTTCTTTCATTCCGTTGTCGGTGCGGTTGCTGAGGTAAGTAAAAACCAATTTATTTCCGTTAAACCGGATTTCACTCAACAACTGACAATTTCGGTAGTGGTTAAAATAGGTATTGTAAACGGTCCGGTAGGAAGGAACCGGATTCACTCCGTGTTGATAGAGGATAGAAGCCTGTTGCACCGTGCTTTTTATTTCTTTTCTCCAATCCGCATAAGTAGTGTAAATAAATTCTATGCTGTCCGTCCGGTTAAAAGAAACAATCTTATTCAAATACCAGCTGGAAACGGATTCTTCCTGGCCATCCGGATAAATAAACTCCTTATCCCGGAAATAATAAGCCGTACCGTCCGGAGTCGTAATCCGGAAATCTTGATCTTTCGTAAAAGGAGAAGTGCTCAGCTTAGCGATTTGTTCTATTTTATTGTCGGAATCCGGAATTTGTACGATCGTTCCGTCCCGCTGAATGACAAAAGAACCCGATATCCCACAAAAATGATAATAATACCGGTCGAGATTCGCTTCCTTACTCCGGTTCATCACTTTTTTCAGATATAGATAATTATTGGCATTCCGGACAGAGACCTCGTCTTTCATATCAAAATCCCGGGCGGCAACGTCTTCTTCTCCGTGCACCACTTTACTGACTACTCCGCCGGCTTCCAACGCCCATCCCAAACCCACGCTACCGGACACATCCTGGACTTTGATTCCGGAAGCGTGATAAGTCAGGGCGACAGGAAAAGAAAGTTCGCGGCTCTTGACCGTATAAACAGGGACGCTGATCTCGGGTATTCCGGTGCAATAAGACACCGGATAATCTACGAACCGGATCAGCGAGGCGGCTTCCGGTGCAGGCGGTATAACATTTAAATTGGATGTCTGGGGCAAATCGGCGAATTGTCCGTAAGTACTCCCTAAGCACATCCAGCACACTAAAAATAAAAGCTGTTGTTTCATAATCAGAAGAGTTAATAGTTAAACATTTCCGTGATTTTTTCACGGCTCCGCCTTCCTCGGTGACATCCCCGGGGAAAGTCGTATCACACATGTCGCGACATATTCCATTTATTCCACCACCGTCGGTCTGATAAAAACGTTCAGTTTATGCGAACTTTTTTGATTTGCCGATGATCCGAACAACCATTTCAAAAGCGGAATCCGGGCAATCCAGGGCAAACCGGAAGACGCTTTTTTCCGGGTATTCTGCTCTATTCCTCCCAGCAACACCATCTCTCCGTTATTCACTTTAATAATGGACTTAAAACTTCGCATCGAACGACCCGGAGGCGCATTTTTTTCTTCCCGGTCCGTAAATTCACTTTGTTCTATTTCGATATCGAGGGTGATCAGGTTCCTGAGAGTTACAAAAGGCGTAATCTTCACTTTCATTTTAGCTTCTACATCTTTCCAGGTATAGGATTCCGATTGCATCGGATTCTGAGAGCCGATGATATTATTCGTAACTTCTTTATAATACCGGATTTCCCCGCTGGACAACACCGCTTCGTGCCCGTTTAAAGTCGAAAGTTTGGGCGTAGAATGCAATTCGATCATTCCGGCTTCTTCCAGGAATTTAAGGTTCAGGTAAAAATCGGAAGATACTTTCCCCAAACGAATGGAACCGAAGCCGTTAAAGCTGTTCAGCAAATGATTGATCGTAGCGGAACTCAATTGCAAATCCAATCCCGGACTAAAGGTTCCGCTCGTCTTAGGGGGAGGATTTCCCAAACCGGCAGTAATTCCTGTCTCCTGAGCATAACCCTTCGTTACATCTACAATCATAACCTCTATGGTGATCAGAGGTACATTCCGGTCGATTTCCTTCAAAAATTCGCCGATACGGTCCACCCGCCCGCGTTCTCCACTCGCAATCACACTATTCAAGTCGGGGAAAACCCGGATTTGCACCTCTTTTTTCAAAGCGTCCGGAATCCATTCCCCGATTTTTTCTACCGTACGGTTTCTCAAAGAAAAAATCTTTACCGTACTCAAAGACGTTTCCTTTCCCCCGGCTCCGAACAGATAAATTCCGTTTTCCAGACTCCAGGTAAAGGCAGTCCCGGCCAAAAGAACATTGAAAAAAGTGTGTAAGTCCACTCCTCTGACATAGAGTGAAACCGCTACCTCCGGGTACTGGAGCATATAATAATTGAGATGCAGTTTTTCACATACGGCAGCAATCACCTCTCCCGCTTTTCCGGCTTCTATAAAAGCGGTGATGCGTCCGCAACTATCGACGTCCAACTGACCGGACGGCAATTCTGTCCGATAAGAAAACGGCGCTTTTTCGGTCGTTTTTTCATTTTCGAATACCCAGAAACCCTCTTTCTGCCTGTACACTTGCAGACGATTGATGACGGCCAATGTCCGTAAAGCCTCGTCCACAGGCATATTTTCTACATATCCCCGGACAGGGAAATCATAGAGTTCTCCGGGTAAAACGAGATGTAAGCCGGTAAGCCCGGATATTTTTTTGACGACCCGGTATAAAGAATGTCCTTTCAGATCATAAGATAACTTAACCGAATCGGAAAAAATTTCAGGTTCGGTCTCCTGAACAGGCCTGGGCAAATAAGGATAAACCGAAACGATATTTCCATCGGTATGCACATCCAAACCATATTCCCGGCATAAAAACAAACACATATCTATAATCCGGATACGGCTGAAATTACAGGAGACGGACAGGTTGCTATCGGCTTTGACGCTCAGATTCACTTCTCCGACCCGGGCGATGTATTGAAAAAGATCACGCAGGGGCATCCGCCCTGCCGTTACATCCAGGCATTCCAGCCAGGCCGGATCTTTTTCGGCCACCATTTCCAGCTTTTGCCGGATTTCAGCCATACGTAAAGTGTCGGCTACCTGAGCTACTCCCCGACAGACACCGAAACACAAAACAATCCATATACCTATTTTCCGGATCATAACCCTCCTCTCTTTATTTATCCGTGAGAAACGAGAGAATTTCTTCCCGGGAAGTCCACCCTTCCCGCCACAATGTCAAAGCCGAATCTTTCAATGTCCTTATGCGGTGATCTTTCAGATATTTTTCCACATCGCCCTCTCCCCGCCGGATCATCGCCCCCAAAGTCTCGTCTACCGGGATAACCTCATACACGGCTTTACGCCCCCGGTAACCCGTATGATAACATGCCGGACAGCCTACGGGCTGATAATCCTCCCCCTCTCTTCCGGCGAACTCCTCCTCTAACTGATAAACTTTTTCGTTCCCCGTTTTCTTCCGGCAATGAGGACATAGTAAACGGATCAATCGCTGAGCCACACAAGCCACCAACGTATCGGCCAGCAAATAAGGATGAATGCCCATATCGGCCAAACGGGCCACACATCCCCAGGCACTGTTGGTATGGATGGTCGATAATAACAAATGCCCGGTCAAAGCGCTCCGGATCGCCATCCGCGCGGTCTCCGCATCCCGGATTTCCCCCAGCATAATGATATCGGGGTCCTGCCTCAGGAAAGTCCTCAAAGCCCCGGTAAAATTCAATCCGATTTCTTCTTTCAATTGCACCTGATTGATTCCTTCCAGGGTATATTCCACCGGATCTTCTACAGTCAGGATATTGGTAGTCTCTTCATTCAACAAACGCAGGGTAGCATATAAAGTGGTACTTTTCCCCGAACCCGTCGGCCCCGTAATCAAAACCAACCCATGCGAACGACGGACGGCCGACAAATAATCGCCCAACTGTTTTTCGTCGAAACCCAGTTGAGTGATATCCAGCAGCCCTTTTTGCCTCGTCAGCAAACGCAACACCACCTTTTCTCCGTGAATTACCGGTAAACAGGAAATTCTCAGGTCGAATTTCTTTTCGTTTTTATGGTAAAAGATCCGCCCGTCCTGCGGTAAACGTTTTTCTGAAATATCCAGGTTCGCTTTGATTTTTATCTGATTGACCAAAGCGATGTAATCGCTTCCTTCGAGGACATAGCGCTCGATCAACTTTCCGTCTATCCTAAACCGGATGCGGCAGCGTTCCTCATACTTTTCGAAATGAATATCACTGGCCGAACAGGCAAATGCTTCTCCGATCAATTCGTCCAGAAAATCCGTTCGGGCTTCCCCCTGAAATTTGCGGCTTATGCGGCTTTCCCGCCGGTAATACCGTTCCAGCATTTCTTTTAACTCTTCGGACCGCAACCCTTCCACCTCCACTTTCTTTCCCCACAACACCTGCAGTTCCTCCAGAATTTTCCGGTAATCCCGGCCTTCCTCCCCGTAACAGACCATCCGGTCTCCCTTTTCCCCAAAAGGAATAAGCCGGTATTCCCAGGCTTCCGTTCCGGAAAATAACTGTAACATATCCACTGCAATCCGATGCTTCATGACGCCTTTACTTTAAAAAAAACAAGTATATCGCACAACAGATTCCCAAAGTCCCCACAAACGGAATCGTAACTTCCCCTTTCTTCCCCCAAAAAAGGATCCTCCAGACCACTAAAGAAAACAGACAACCCGCTATCAAAAACCGGAGGAATTCCCGAAATTCAAAACCGGAGGACAAAATCAATACAAACAAAAGGTCTCCCTTTCCGATATATTCTTCTCCCCTGCACCATCTTCCTTTCCTCAGCCTGAGATAAACCGTCAGCACCCCCCCGCAGAGGGCCAGTAACAGGACATTCGGCAGCATTTGCCAGAGCATGCTCCTTATTCCCACACTCCACAGCGACCCAAAGATCCAGATCGCAGCAAACAGCCCCAAATGCAGAACTTTTATCCGACGTTCGCGGAAATCCGAATAAATCATCGGTAACAAAGCCAGGATACACCACCATTTCACAGGCTAATCTTTTACGGTTTCTTTCAATTCCTTATCCTGATTGATTTCCCATTGATTATATACACCGTCTCCGTCGAAATCCACCACGGCGATCGCCCGGGCTTTAAATCCCTTCTCCGTAGCTTCGATAATTTCTATCCGATAATTGGCATTTCCTCCTTCTGTAACCAGTTTTTGCTGTTCAAATCCCAATTCTTCCAGGGAAGAAGAATAACGCGAAGACAGGTAGAAATTGTTTTTTTGAAGGGTGTATAAAAAAACCAATTGCTGCTGTGCTTCCGTACTTTTTGCTTTGGAAATCAGCGGCATCAGATTCGGCAAGGCAATCAAAACCAGAATGCCCATAATCACCAGAACCACCAAAAGTTCCGGTAATGAAAATGCTTTAAGCTTTAAAGTTCTGAAAGTTTTCATCTGGTATTAAAGTCTAAAAAAACGTTCTTTTATTTAGACTCATTTTAAAATATATTTTGTTACTCCCTCATACATAATAGGTTTACGCGAACATCTCTATATCAAATAAAAAAAAGAGAGATAATTTTTATTCTTATCAAATTATTTGATTATTTTTGGTTTAATAAAAAGAACGTTTTTTTAGATTTTTTATACCTTTCCTGAATAATTATAGGTTTTTGTTATTCATCCATTCATTAAATTTCTTTTTTATGGTAATAGCTTATTTAAGAGTTAGTACGGAACATCAGCAACTATCGCATCAAAAAGCTGAAATCGAGAGATTTGCAAAATCTCGAAACATCGAAATCGATCATTGGAAACAGGAAGTAGTCAGTGGAATACAGGAAGAAAATACCCGTATTTTAGGAAAAGTTTTGAAAAAAATCGGGCGTGGAGATATTTTGATCGTCTCTGAACTTTCCCGTTTAAGCCGCACTTTTATGGACATTCTGATCATCCTCGACAAATGTATCAAAAAAGGGGCGCTGATATACAGTGTGAAGGAAAGATATGAATTCGGAGATTCTATGAACAGTAAGATATTGGGATTCGCCTTCGGTTTGGTAGCCGAAGTAGAACGAAATCTGATTTCCATGCGAACCAAAGAGGCGCTTTCTCTGCTGAAAGCTCAGGGAATCGTCCTGGGGCGTCCCAAAGGCAGCAGTCCGAAGATGAAAATTCTGGCCGATCATGCGGAAGAAATTCAGCAATTGATCCGGCAAAAGGTCAACCACAGCGAAATCGCCAGAACTTACCGGGTATCGAGGGCGACCTTGTTCAATTATCTGAAACAATTGAAAAACGGAAAAATCTAACCGAAAAGAGTCCGGCAGATATCGGAAATTTTAGAAGCAAACTGGACTTCGATGCGAAGAGGAAGTTTCGTCAAGGCCTTTTTATTTCCGAGGGGTACATATATTTGCTGGAAACCCAATTTTTCGGCTTCGGAAATTCGTTGTTCTATCCGGCTGACCGCCCGGATCTCGCCGGATAGTCCTACTTCTCCTGCAAAAACCGTATCCCGGGGCAAAGCGGCATCTATGTTGGAAGACAATACGGACATAACCACCGCCAAATCCAGTGCGGGATCGCTTACCCGTATTCCTCCGGCGATGTTTAAAAACACGTCCTTGGCTGCTAACCGAAAGCCCACTCTTTTTTCAAGCACAGCCAGCAACATATTCAAACGCCGGGAGTCGAATCCGGTTGCCGAACGTTGGGGAACCCCGTAAGCGGCCGTACTTACCAAAGCCTGCACTTCAAGCAGAATCGGCCGGACCCCTTCCACGGTGGCGGAAACGGCTATTCCGCTCAAATCCTGACCGTAATTGGAAAGTAAAAGTTCGGAAGGATTTGCTACTTGCCGTAAGCCCGATTGCAGCATTTCATAGATTCCGATCTCGGAAGTAGAACCGAAACGGTTTTTCATCGACCGCAGAATGCGGTACATGTATTGTTGATCTCCTTCGAAATGCAAAACCGTATCCACCATATGTTCGAGTATCTTGGGGCCGGCCAGTTGTCCGTCCTTGGTAATATGGCCGATTAATATAGTAGAAATGGTATTTTCTTTCGAATACCGCAGCAACACATTCGTACATTCCCGGATTTGCGTCAGGCTCCCCGGTATAGAGTCCACCGTCTCCGTCGCCAGGGTTTGTATGGAATCGATAATCAGCAGTTGCGGCCCGACAGCCCGGGCATGTTCCAGCACGGTTTCCAGGGAATTCCCGGAAAGAAACAGACATTCGTCATTTTCCACTCCCAGTCTTTCGGCCCTCATTTTGATCTGTGCAATGCTTTCCTCTCCCGAAACGTACAAGACTTTACCACAGCGGTTATGCAGGGCAAACTGCAGCACCAGAGTCGATTTACCGATACCCGGTTCTCCTCCCAGCAGAATCATAGAACCCGGCACCAATCCGCCTCCCAGCACCCGGTTCAGCTCCTGGTCTCCGGTATCCATCCGAGTATCGGCGTTTGCCTTGATTTCCGATAAACGCAAAGCTTTCGGAGAAGATAGCCCGGTAGCCGCACTCCTTTTATTTTTCGTCTGCACTTCCACTTCCTCCACGAAACTGTTCCATTCTCCGCAGGTAGAACAGCGTCCCACCCATTTGGCTTCCTTTGCCCCGCAATTCTGACAAACATATATCGTCTTCGCCTTCATCCTCCTCTTATTTTATATCAATAGAATTCCTCGTAATCCTCTCCTTCTTCCTGTCTTTTATCCAAGGCTGCATCCTCCGCGCAATCCAGATTTTTAACCATTCCCGACGGCTTTTCGAAAGCCCGCTGGGAGAAATGCAGACCGGGATCTTTGATCACCTTATCCAGAAATTTCGCCCAGATCGGAAGGGCCATACTCGCTCCCTGTCCGTTGGCCAAATTCTGGAAATGGATGGAACGGTCTTCCGCTCCTACCCACACTCCTCCGACCAAATCCGGAGTGATTGCCATAAACCAACCGTCCGAATGTTGTTGGGTCGTGCCGGTTTTTCCACCCATAGGATTCGTAAAACCGTATTTGAAACGCAAACGGCGGCCAGTGCCTTCATCGACTACTCCCTGCAAAAGATTGCACATCAGATAAGCGGTGCCGGCGGTAATTACCTCCCGGGATTCCGGTTGGAACCGGGCCAGCACATTGCCGTATTTATCCTCAATCCGGGTGACCGTCAAAGGTTCGTTATATACCCCTTTATTGGCAAAAATGGAATAGGCGGCGACCATTTCTTTCAGAGAGATTTCCGCCGTCCCTAAAAAGACGGAGGGAACCGGGTCGATAAAGCTATGAATTCCCATTTTATGAGCCATCTGAGCAACGGCCAAAGGAGTAAATTGTTTCAAAACCCAACCCGAAATGTTGTTTTCCGAATTGGCCAGCCCCCAACGCAAGGTCACCATCTCCCCTTTCCTTTTCGTACCTCCCCGGGCCGTCCAAAGCGTTCCGTCAGGCAATACAAACGTCTGGGGAATATTAGGCACCTTGTCGCAAGGTCCCAAACCTTCCTGCATCGCCAATGTATATAAGATCGGCTTAATGGTGGAGCCCACCTGCCGTTTTCCCACACTCACCATATCGTACATAAAATACCGGTAATCCGGTCCTCCTACATAGGCTCTGACCTGTCCCGAACGAGGGTCCATTACCATAAATCCGGCCCTAAAAAACGACTTGTAATGTTTTATGGAATCCAACGGACTCATCACCGTATCCCGTATGCCCTTCCAGGTAAAAATCTGCATCTTCACCGGCCGGGTGAAAATTTTCCGGATGTCGGCATATTTCATTCCCGCCTCATGCAGCATTTTATACCGTTCCGTTCTCTTGATCGACCGGTCGAGAATTTCCTGCACCTCGGCAGCCGTCAGATCGTTGGAAAAAGGAGGATGTTTTTTTTCCACCTTTTCTCTGGCAAACAAAGGCTGCAAATCCTGGGACAAATGTTCCCGGACGGCCTCTTCCGCATACCGCTGCATTTTAGAATTCAGCGTGGTATAGATTTTCAACCCGTCGGTATAGATATCGTAGTGGGAACCGTCAATTTTCAAGTTTTTCCTGCACCATCCGTAAAGAGGATTTCGTTCCCAGGCCAGGGAATCCACTTTATACTGGGAGGGATTCCAGCGATAATCGCTCTTCTCGGGTTTACCGGCCGTCATAAAAATCCGGAGATATTCCCGGAAGTAGGTTGCCAAACCTTCCTTATGATCTTCCTTTTTGAAATGAAGACCCAGAGGCAGCATTTTCAGAGAATCGTATTCGGTTTGGGTGATCTTGCCGTATTTCCGCATCTGCCCCAGCACCACATTCCGTCTTCCCCAAGTTCTCTCCGGCCGGCGTACCGGATTAAACAAGGCCGGATTCTTAGCCATACCCACCAGCATAGCCGCTTCTTCTATATTTAAAGAATCCAGCGATTTTTGAAAGTACACATCAGCCGCAGAATTAATCCCTACCGCCAGATTCAAAAAATCGAATTTATTGAGATACATCGTTATGATCTCTTCTTTGGTATAGCTTTTTTCCAACCTTACCGCTATCACCCATTCCCGGAATTTGCGAAGCGCCAATTCCATAAAATTCTGGTTAGGATCCCGGGGAAACAACATTTTTGCCAATTGCTGACTAATGGTACTTCCTCCCCCGGAAGAGGAACTCCCCGTCATCAACCCTTTCGCTACCCGGAATAAACCGATCACGTCGATTCCGCTGTGGTCATAAAACCGGGCGTCTTCCGTCGATATCAGCGCTTCTTTTACAGAAGCCGGAATATCTTTGTATTCCGTATACCGCCGGTTCTCGCTCCCGATATAGTACCGGCTGATCATAGGCCCGTCCCCGAAATAAACTTCGGAAGCAAACCGGTTGTTCGGGTTTTCCAACTCTTCGAAAGTAGGCATAAAACCCAATTTCCCCTCGGCGATCAGCCAAAAGAAAACAACCACCAGCAATACTCCTCCAAAAAAAAGGCTCCAAAATATAATCAAAAATTTTTTATACTTTCTGAACATGGATATTCGCATTGATTTCCGAACTGCAAAGATAATTGAAAAGTTAAGATTCGATCCCACATCGAAAGTTCAAAGATAACAAGAAAAATCACATTTACAAATTTCTCCGACAGCGGCAAACCCCCATTGCCGGGGAGCGAAAATTCCGGTAGAGACAAAACTCATAAAACCTCCCGGCAGTATTCCTCTCCCATACATGGCAGCCAGGAGTCCGGTTTTTTCAGGAAATCGGCGGAAATTCTTCCCGGCCTCCGGATAACCGAAAAATCCGATGGAAACGATTTTTTCTTTCCCGGAAACCGAACTGAAAACGGGGATGTACTGCGAGAGAACATCCCCGTTTCCCTGAGTATAAGGAACCGAAACCGCCAGAGGAAACGCCTCTTTATCTTCTCATTCCAGACACTGGTCCCGGCTGGAGTCAGGGTAATAGAATCTCGAGCCGGTCCAGCTGTTCTTTCAACCCAGCTTTCGTTTGCGGGTCTTTTTCCGCCAGGTAAGCTGCCCTCAGATCCGGAAGATAAGGCAAATACTGGGTATCGGCAATGTATCGGGCCGCCCGTAAACGAACCGCCGGAGAACCGTCGTAAAGTAATCCCTGTATCCAACGTTTGGCATCCCAGGAATGGTGGGCCTGGAGCCAATCCAGGGCCTCTATTTTTTGTTCGCTTTTCTGATGCAATAAGGTTTGAAAAAAAGCCGTTTCTTTCTGTAAATCGCTCAGGCTCATTAATAGTTCCCCCTGGGACAAATCGGGACGGATCACTTCTTTTTTATAGCTGATGAGAGGTTTATTCAAGGACCAGCGTACCATACGGGGAATCATCCACATCATACCGGGAGTAGCTTCCGGATGAGCTATACTGCTGAATATCCGGCCTCTGCCGTAACGGCTGGTGATAAAAAAAGGCTTACCGTTGGTCATATTCTCCGGCGCATTCCCTTCTTCGTGTACATCGCTTTCCATGGTAGCCAAAAGAGTATATTTTACGGAATCCTCCTCATTCTCCACGAACACGGGCCCTTCGTAATAGATGACAAAACAGGTGTCCGCTTGCGCCAATTCCGGAAAAACTTCCTTCCCTTTTTCGTTCAGGGTAAATTTAGCCATTCCGTGCCCCCGGTTATCGTGTTCGATGTCGATCGCCTTCGCTCCGTTCAGCCCCATACAAGCATAGGCAGGCGTACTGGAAAACAGATAAGCTCCCGCACAAATTCCCACAGCACCCTTTCCTCCGGCAATAAAATCTTTAATCCGTTTCTGATTTTCCGCTCCCAGATTCAGGTATTGACGGCTTCCGCCCCCGCCCGGAATAATAAGCGCATCCAGAGAATCCAGCACATTCCGGGCAATATCGGCAGTTGTTATGGTACGAACATCCATTTCCGGGTCCAGCCGCACGGCAGCCACGGTTTCCCATATACACGACTGAGCACCTCCGTGCCCATCGAACACCCCGACCGTTATCCGGCCCGCAGGAGATTTCGTCCCGGAACGGCTCGCCGTCCCTTCCTGACAAGATATTCCCGTTATGCTCCACAACAGGAGAAAGAAAAAAATATTTTTCATAAGTTCAATTTTTCAAATCGGGGCTAAAGTAGTATAAAAAATGCATTTTTAAACATAAATTCTCTCCCTTTTGCCTGATAAATCCATCAGAATCCAGGGAAGGAAGAATGAGACCGCCTTCCTTTTTTACACCGAAAAACCGGTGGGTTTTATTTCTTTTCTTCCGATTCGAATTTTGTAAACACGGACCGCAAGGGATTTACAAACCGGTCGAAAAGGGATAAATCTCCGGTGATGATCAGGGCCGCCCCCATCATATTTTGATGAAACGGCAATATTTTCCCGTAATTGGTACGCAAAGTATCCGGTAAATAAAAAGTAGAAGTATAAACCGAATCCGGCAAAAGGGATAACTTACCGATCCGGCAAGACATGATCCCGAACTCTTCCTGCGGATAATCTGAAAAGATCAAATTTACCCGGTCGTTTTCTTTAATCTTACCCGCCCCTTGTACAGGAATATACAAACGGGCGATAATTTCATTTTTCTCTTCCGGGACGACGCTGACGATATTCTGTCCGGCTACCACATTTTGGTGTAGTTTCCACACTTCAGACAGAGATACAATGCCGTCTATGGTAGTAATCATACAATAATTGTTTTCCCATTCCCGGATTGCCGCTTTCAGCCCTTCCAAGGCTCCGGCCAGTTCCTCTTCCGTTTTCTGGGCTTCCTGCGTCCGTTGTAAACGCAATTCCAGCAATTCCTGTTGCACCTGCGTAATAGCGTCTTCCGCCTGAGAAGTCGACATACGGGCTCCGTTCCAGGCCGCTTCCATTTGAATCAGCCGGCTCTGCCCTTGTTCCAGTTCGGTGAGGGAAATTCCTCCTTTCTCATAGATGGCTTCCGAACGGGAGTAACTGTTTCTCTCTATTTCCAGGCTTCGCCGGTTCAATTCTTCGGTTTTCCGGTGCATTTCCAATTGTTGGCGTTTGGCGACCAATTGCTTTTCCATCGCTTCGATTTTGTGGCCCAGGTAATCGATATCGCAAAAAGTATTCCAGGAAGCCAGAGCCTTTCCGTAAGCCGTATAAGCCGACTGAATTTCTCCCAGTCTCAAGGTATCGACATAGGGAATACGAAGAGAATCTACCCGGGAAAGATAAGACTTCAACAAAAATACATGCCGGTAATTGGCACTTCCCGAAATAACGGCCAACACTTCTCCTTTCTTTACCCGGTCTCTGTCCTTGACCGCCAGCCATTCTATATTACCGTTTACCCTGGCGCGTAACGTCAAGGGAGGATTGGAGGAATGAATCACGAAACGCCCACCTATCGTATCGGGATAACGGAAAAAAAACGACCCGATCAGTATAAACAGTATGACCGCTAAAATAACGGTTATTCCATAGCGAATGATGCGGGAAGGAACATGGCCCATAATTTCGCGAACTTCTTCACTGCGTAAATGGAGTCGTTCCACTTCCTCCCGTTGTATTTCCAATCTTTTCATAGTAACTGAAATCCCTTAGCGTTTTTAATTCCCCAATTCCAACTGATTTTTCACCAGATTATAATAAGCCCCTTTGAGCTCCGTCAATTCTTTATGCGTACCTCTTTCTACGATTCTGCCCTTTTCCAGTACCACGATCTGATCTGCATTTTTTACGGTACTGAGCCGATGGGCTACCACCACCACCGTACGCCCTTTGAAAAAATGTTCCAGATTTTCCATAATCACCCGTTCATTGTTGGCATCCAAGGCATTGGTCGCCTCATCCAGGAAAATAAAATCCGGATTTTTATAAACGGCCCGGGCAATCAATATACGCTGTTTCTGCCCCTGGCTCAAACCTACCCCTTCCTGTCCGATTTTGGTATTATACCCCAACGGCAATTGTTCTATGTATTCCTGAATATTGGCGATCTTCACCGCATATAATAAACGTTCCTTATCTACAATTTCGTCACTTACGGCTATATTCCGGGCAATGGTATCGGAAAATATAAAACCGTCCTGCATGACGACTCCGCAACGGCCCCTCCACCAGCTCTGATTAAAATTTTCCAAGCGTGTTTCACCGACCAGAATCTTTCCTCCGTTCGGCGGGTAAAAGCCCAGTAAAAGTTTGACGAGCGTAGTTTTACCGCTTCCGCTGGTTCCTACGATAGCTGTCACTTTATTCTCCGGAAGCACCAGATCGATATCCTCCAATACTTTAGGAGACTGCGGTCCCTCATAACTAAAAGACAGATGAGACATGGAAAGATCGTGGCAAGGGGGGAGATCCCGGCGACGGGTTTCATTTTCCGGTTCCTCATCTTCCCGTCCGTGTATTTCCCCCAATCGTTCCAAGCTGATTCGGGCATCCTGGGCGGCATGTATAAAGGTGAGCATCTGTTCAATGGGCGCATTCAACTGCCCTACAATATACTGTACGGCCATCATCATACCCAGGGTCATATCTCCCTTTACAACCGCCGTTGCTGCCATAATGGTGATCAAAACGTTTTTGGTCTCATTGAAAAATAAAGCACCCATTTGCTGATACTGGCTCAGGGAAAGACTTTGCACGCTTACCCGGAATAAACGGGCCTGTATCCTCTCCCATTCCCAGCGTTTTCTTCTCTCACAGTTATTCAGCTTGATTTCCTGCATTCCGGTGATGAGTTGTATCAAATTACTCTGTTCCATCGCCATCTGATTAAAACGCTTGTAATCGATATCCCGCCGCCGCTTCATAAAAAGATACACCCAGACGAAATACAGACTGCTCCCTGCCAGAAACACTAAAAATATCGGCACATTATACAACAGCAACACCGCTCCGAAAATCACGAAATTGAACATAGAAAAAAGAATAGACAACGTCTGGGATGTCAAAAAATTCTGAATACGGCTGTGATCGCCTATCCGTTGAATGATATCCCCCGTCATTTTCGTATCGAAAAAACGGATGGGGAGTTTCATCAGTTTGATCAGAAAATCGGAAATCAACGAGATGTTGATGCGGGTACTGATGTGAAGCAATATCCAGGAACGGATAAAATCCACGCTCAAACGGGCCGCTATGAGCACCAACTGGGCGATCAGTATCAGATGGATAAATTTCAGATTTCCCGTATTGATACCGATATCCACCACCGACTGCGTCAGAAAAGGTGCAATCAGTTGAAGCAGAGAACCCAGTAATAATCCCAGGATCAACTGTATGATAAACTTCTTGTAGATGATCAGGTAACGAAACAAATAAGCAAAGCCCTTTTTATCGGTTTTTTCCCCTTTTGCAGCATAGAAATCGGAAGTCGGCTCCAACAAAAGGGCAATACCCAATTCTTTTTTATCGTCGCAGGTACTGACCCAGCATTTTTTAAATTCGGTTTTATTAAAAATTACTTTCCCATGTGCCGGATCCGCTACCCATACTTTATCGTTTTTAATCCGGTAGACTACGACGAAATGCTGTTGATTCCAATGCACAATAAAAGGGAAAGGAGCTTCCTTTTCCAAATCTTCCAACTCACAACGTACGCCGGTGGTGCGAAAACCGATACTCTCGGCCGCTTCACTGATCCCCAGCATACTCACTCCTTCCCGGGTCAGAAAAGAACGCTCACGCAAAGTGGGCAAATTGTAATAACGACCGTAATATTTGGCAATCATCTGCAAACAGGTGGGCCCGCAATCCATGGCATCCGCTTGCCGGTAGATAGGAAAATTCTTCATGATCATATTATCCCTGTTTTAGCCATAAATCCCCTCTTTCCGAAAGAACGGAATAAAACAGCATTTTTATTCAAACCGTTAACCGCACTTCAAAGGGACTATCCTCCGGATAAAAGCTTTAGCACACGCCCTTACCGGTTGATTTTAAAAAATAGTATATCCGGGATAAAAGTAAAAAATTAAAATAAATAATCAAATTATATTTATTGACACTTTCATTTGTTATAATTATTTTCTTCCTATTTTCCGGTCCTTTCCCGGTCAAAAATAGGTTTTTTGGCGTCCTCTTTCCGTAGACCCCCGGCTCTTTTTTCCCTTTCCGGCCGAGAGCTTCGTTTAGTAATTCCTAAGGTTTACCTGCTGGGGGAATAAATGGAGCCTCAGCTCCTCACATCCCTCAGTTCCGGGAAAGAGCAAACAAAATTTACAACCACCGCCGGGTGAGATTGGCTGTGGGAAGCGGCTGCCGGACTTTTTGACAAAAGTAAAAGAGAATAAAAAAGAGTCCGGGCAAAACAAAATTTACCCGGACCCCGATGATTATGCCCGGACGAACAAGAAAATTTACAGACAATTTCCGTTTTCGTAATAATTCCGGTTAGTCAGGTAATGAAAATGAATATCGGAATGTTCGTACCCGGCCAGTTGCAGGTATTTGCAAATAATACGGGCCACCTCGTCCTGTACTTCCAGGCTGCGTTCGAACCAGGAAACTTCTACAAAAGGCCAGTCGCCTTGTCCGATTTGTCCATCCCTGACTATTTCAGAATGGATGATTTCGAGTACGATATGTTCCCGGGGACAACCGGCGGCTTCCTGAATACGATCCGTCATTTCCCGGCTGACTTCCGATAAGCGAACCGGATCTACACTATGAAATCTTAAAAACGGCATATTATTTCAATTTTTATTTTTTACGTTTTTTCAGAGAAAAGGTTTTTCTTTTCCGGATCGGTTTAGAGATCCCCTCTGCCCGCAAGCCTTCTCTTTCACCGCTTCTTACCGGTATTCGTCCCAACTTTTGATAGCTATATCCTTTTTATCCACCTTACAGATCGCATAAATAAAGGCGCTGGCTAAACGAGCATTCGTCAACAGCGGAATATTATAATCTACGGCCGCCCGGCGAATCTTGTATCCGTTATCTAATTCGCGTTTAGTCAGATTCTTCGGAATATTGATGACCATATCGATTTTTTTATGCTTCAGGTAATCCATAATATTCGGTTCCTGGGCTTCATCCGGCCAATACAATACCGTCACCTGTATACCGTTATCGGCGAAAAATTTGGCCGTGCCTGCCGTAGCGAAGATATTGTAACCTTTGGCAATCAGCATACGGGTAGATTCCAGTAATTCGACTTTCGAACGGGTAGGGCCGGAGGAAATCAGAATATTTTTAGCGGGAATCCGGTGTCCTACCGACAGCATACTTTTTAAGATGGCTTCATAATAATTTTCACCTATACAACCTACTTCTCCAGTCGAGGACATATCCACTCCCAGAACCGGATCGGCTTTCAACAAACGGGCAAAGGAAAACTGGGAAGCTTTCACCCCGACATAATCCAGATCGAATACCGATTTGTGGAGTTCCTCCACCTGTTCCCCCAGCATAATGCGGGTAGCCATTTCTACAAAATTCGTCTTCAGTACTTTGGAAACAAACGGAAAACTCCGGGAAGCCCTTAGGTTACATTCAATCACCTTAATATCGTTATCTTTCGCCAAAAACTGCATATTGAAAGGTCCGGAAATATTCAGTTCCTTAGCAATAGCCCGGGCGATCTTCTTGATACGCCGGATGGTTTCGATATAGAGTTTCTGAGCCGGAAAGACAATGGTAGCATCTCCCGAATGGACCCCGGCAAATTCAACGTGTTCACTGATCGCATAGGCTTTTACAATTCCTTCCTGAGCCACCGCATCGATTTCCACCTCCTTAGCCTGTTGAATAAACTCGGTAACGACTACCGGATGATCTTTCGATACCTCGGCCGCCAATTCCAAAAAATGTAACAATTCTTCTTTATTAGAAACCACGTTCATAGCTGCACCGGAAAGCACATAAGAAGGACGTATCAACAAGGGAAATCCCACCTCATCTATAAATTTATAAATTTCCTCAATGCTGGTCAATTCACGCCAACGAGGCTGATCGATTCCCAATTGGTCGCACATGGTGGAAAATTTCTGACGGTCTTCCGCCCGGTCGATGGAGAGCGCCGAAGTTCCGAGAATAGGGACATGTTGGCCATAAAGCCGCATGGCCAAATTATTGGGAATCTGTCCTCCCGTAGAGACGATCACCCCTTTCGGCTGTTCCAGATCGACGATATCCATCACCCTTTCGAAAGAAAGCTCGTCGAAATACAGACGGTCGCAGGTATCATAGTCTGTGCTTACCGTTTCGGGATTATAATTGATCATGATGGAACGATATCCCGCTTTTTTAATGGCGTTCACCGCACTGACACAACACCAGTCGAACTCCACACTGCTACCGATACGATAGGCTCCGGAGCCTAAAACAACCACCGAACGTCCGTCGCGTTCATACTTTATATCGGTTTCACTCCCGTTATAGGTGGCATACAAATAATTGGTTTTTGCCGGATATTCGCCGGCCAGGGTATCGATTTGTTTGATACAGGGAGTAATATTCAATTCCTTGCGGTATTCCCGTACTTTCAACATTTTCTCATGCGCGGTAAGCTGATCGTCCTGAATGGTAAGACGTCCGATCTGGAAATCGGAAAATCCCATTTGTTTGGCTTTTTTCATCAGGGAAGGAATAACTCCTCTAACCGTGGTATACTTTCCGAGTTCTTCCTTCAGCTTATGAATGTTTTCGAGCCTTTCCAAAAACCATCGGTCTATCCGGGTCAATTCGTGTATTTTTTCCACCGAATAGCCTTTATCGAAAGCAGCAGCGATGGCAAAAATACGGGCATCCGTCGGATGGACGAGTTCTTCGTCTATATCTTTCACCGTTTTATTATTCCCTACGAATCCGTGCATCCCCTGTCCTACCATGCGCAACCCTTTTTGTATCACTTCCTCGAAAGTCCTGCCGATAGCCATGATTTCACCCACACTTTTCATGGAAGAACCGATCAGCTTCGACACACCTTCGAATTTATTCAGATCCCAACGGGGAATTTTACATACGATATAATCCAGTGCCGGTTCAAAACAAGCGGTGGTTACCTTGGTCACCGAGTTTTTTATTTCGTGCAAACCGTAGCCCATCGCCAATTTGGCAGCCACAAAGGCTAAGGGATAACCAGTCGCTTTGGAAGCCAGAGCACTGGAACGCGACAAACGGGCATTGACTTCAATAACCCGGTAATCTTCGGAATTGGGATCCAGCGTATACTGTACATTACATTCTCCGACAATACCGATATGCCGGATAATTTTAATGGCAATCCTCCGGAGTTTATGATATTCACTATTGCTCAAAGTTTGCGAAGGAGCAACCACTATACTTTCTCCCGTATGTATGCCCAGCGGATCGAAATTTTCCATATTACATACCGTGATGCAGTTATCGTACCGGTCTCTCACCACCTCGTATTCGATTTCTTTCCATCCTTTCAGCGATTCCTCCACCAAAATCTGAGGGGAATAGGAAAAAGCGCTTCCGGCCAGCTTTTTGAGTTCTTCCTCATCGGTACAAAAGCCGGAACCTAATCCTCCCAATGTATAAGCGGCCCGGATGATCAACGGAAACCCGAGTTCTTCCGCCGCCAGCAAAGCCTCCTCCATCGTATTGGCAGCAATACTACGAGGGGTTTTCACATCGATTTCCCGCAATTTTCCGGCAAAAATCTCCCGGTCTTCCGTATCGATAATCGCTTGAACGGGCGTCCCCAACACTTCCACTTCATATTTTTCGAGTATACCTCTTTTATACAATTCCACGCCACAATTCAACGCGGTTTGCCCTCCGAAAGACAACAATATTCCGTCCGGGCGTTCTTTTTTGATCACTTCCTCCACAAAATCAGGCGTGATCGGTAAATAGTAAATCTTATCGGCCACTCCTTCCGAAGTTTGAACCGTAGCTATATTGGGATTGATCAAGACACTGTATTTTCCCTCTTCCCGAATAGCTTTCAGGGCCTGAGAACCGGAATAATCGAATTCTCCCGCTTCTCCGATTTTTAAAGCTCCGGAACCCAGTAATAATATCTTATTTATTTCTTTCATGTTCACTCAAATTTAAATTTAAAACTCCGGATAATTTCAGCATTTCGTCTTTTTCATATTTTCCACAAACCAATCAAAGAGGTATTCGGTGTCTACGGGTCCGCTGGAAGCCTCCGGATGGAATTGTGCAGAAAAGAAAGGACGGGTTTTATGACGAATTCCCTCATTGGTTCCGTCATTGACATTTACGAATAAAGGTTCCCAATCCTCGGGCAAAGTTTTATCGTTGATGGCAAAGCCATGGTTCTGGGAAGTAATATAACAACGGTTTTTCCCCGGTTCCACCACGGGCTGATTATGACTGCGATGCCCGTATTTCAGCTTATAGGTTTCTGCTCCTGCCGCTCTCGCCATCAATTGATTCCCCAAACAAATTCCCATAACCGGTGTAGATCCGTTTAAAACTTTGCGGATATGCCCGATCGTAACTTCACATTGTGCCGGATCACCGGGTCCGTTCGACAAAAAAATTCCATCGCACTCTTCCTCACTGAAATCGTAATCCCAGGGTACCCGCTTCACGGTAATATCCCGTTTCAACAGGCAACGGATAATATTATATTTCACTCCGCAATCCACCAAAACCACTTTATATTTACCGGTGCCGTACTCTTTTACTTCAGTCGTTGAAACTTGAGCGACTATATTGTCCCGGTTCGGGTCATAAAAATCGATGTCCTGATCGGCAAACAAAATCTTTCCGAGCATCGCCCCGTGTTCCCGGAGCTTTTTCGTCAATGCCCGCGTATCTATACCAAAAAGCCCCGGTACCTTTTGATCTTTCAACCATTGTCCGAGACTTTTTTGAGAATTCCAATGACTGTATTCAAACGAATAATCGGAAATCACGATGGCCGTACAGTGAATCTTATCCGACTCGAAAAATTGCGGTAATCCGTCTTGCCGGGTTTCGATAGGAACTCCGTAATTCCCTATCATCGGATAAGTCGGAACCAGAATTTGTCCCTTGTAAGAGGGATCGGTCAAACTTTCGGGGTAACCCGTCATGGCCGTATAAAAAACAACCTCTCCCGATACCGATTGTTCATATCCGAAAGAGGTTCCTTCAAAAATGGTTCCGTCCTCCAGAACCAGTCGTGCTTTTTTCAGATTTTGCATATTCATTAAATACTTATGTCCAAATTGGGACAAAGGTAGCTAATGTTTTTCGCTTCTGCAAGGGGTAAATATGTCATCTCTTTCGATATTTATGCAATTCCTCTTTTTTCTTTAAACAGGAATTAACCCTTACTTAAATTGTGAATTTACTATATTTGTACGATGAAACAGGAGCACCAAAAACTGTCGGTAGGGACAGTGAAAAAGAGATAAACAAACTTTTAATACATGCCGGTTATGAGAAATAAAACCAAACGACTGCTGACTATTCGAAAACTGATTGAATCCGAATTGATCTCTTCCCAGGAAGAATTACTATTCCGTTTGAGGGAAATGGGAGTAGAAGCTACCCAAAGTACACTTTCCCGGGATCTCAAATTTATGAAAGTCGCCAAAATTCCTCATAAAGAAAAAGGATACATCTATATTATACCTGAAAATATCAACGAACAACGGGAAGAAAAGGTATCCTCCATCCTTACCGACACCATACTGAGCATTGACTTTTCAGGGAACCTGGCCGTCGTAAAAACATTGCCGGGCTATGCCAATGCGGTATCGGTACTGATCGACAGCGAAAATTACTTTGAAATATTAGGTACAGTTGCCGGCGACGACACTATTTTTATTGTGATGCGGGAAGGAGTGAGCCGGAGTGAACTGGTAGACGCATTGACTTCCGTCCATCCCGATATCCACAGCCTCTATAAATAAACCGGCCGATTGAAAACCGGAAATTCAAGTTCAGCAGCGTGTTCCGGCCGGCAGGTTGGAGTAAACGACAAGAGAAATTCGTCAGAAAATGCGCTTATCTCAAAAATAGTTTGTAAACTTGCACCCCGGATTTTAAATAAGTATCATGAAAGTTGTAAGTACTAAAAATGAACTGATTAATCTGATCGGCAATCATAAAAAGGCAGCCGAAAGCATAGGTTTCGTACCTACCATGGGTGCTCTTCATCCGGGCCATCTTTCTCTGATAAAAGAAAGCAGGAAAGACTGCGACGTCGTCGTCGCCAGCGTATTTGTCAATCCCACCCAATTCAATGATCCGGAAGACTTAAAACGGTATCCGCGTACTCCGGAAAAAGATACGGCTTTACTCGCATCGGCCGGTTGCGATTATATATTTATGCCTTCCGTAGAAGAAATTTATCCGGAAAAAGACACCCGGAAATTCGATTTTGGATATTTGGAAACGGTCATGGAGGGGGCCAAGCGTCCGGGTCATTTCAACGGCGTCGGACAAGTGGTGAGCCGGCTTTTCGATATCGTACAGCCGGACCGGGCTTATTTCGGCATGAAAGATTTTCAACAAATCGCTATCATCAAAGAAATGGTGCGGCAATTGAATTACGCGGTAGAAATAGTCCCTTGCCCTATTGTACGGGAGGAAAGCGGATTGGCTTTAAGTTCCAGGAATATGTTACTGGACGAAGAACATAAAAAAAATGCACCCCACATATACGATACTTTAAAAAAAGCTCGTAACTTAGTCATCCAAATGAATGTCTCCGATTTGAAAAAATGGATAACCGACGAAATAAACCGCAATCCGTTTTTGAAAACGGAATATGTAGAAATCGTCGACGATACGACTCTGAAAGTCGTGGAAAACTGGGAACAACCCGGGAAAAAAGTAGCTTGCGTAGCTGTATATGCAGGTAAGATAAGGTTGATTGATAATATCATTTTCTGATTTAACTACCGCAAAAATCCGCATCATGAATATTGAAGTCGTAAAATCAAAAATTCATAAAGTAACGGTAACTGAAGCTAATCTGCAGTATGTCGGAAGTGTAACGATCGATATCGCTCTGATGGAAGCGGCTAATATCATCGAAAACGAAAAAGTCCAGATCGTTAATGTCAATAACGGAGAAAGAATAGAAACTTACGTTATTAAAGGAGAAAGAAACACAGGCGTCGTATGCCTCAACGGACCGGCCGCCCGGAAATGCGCCGTAGGAGATGTCGTTATTATTATTTCTTATGCTTCCATGGAATTCGAAGAAGCTAAAAAACACGTACCTACTCTGGTATTTCCGGATACGGATACGAATAAACTCATTTAAAATTCAGGAAGTAAACCGAAAATTTATATTACCCGTTATGGAATATTTAAATCTGATCGAAAAGAAAATAATTAAGAGTAAAGAAGAACTGAACTGTATTTTGAGCGAATGGAGATTCCACAATGAAAAAATCGTTTTTACCAACGGTTGTTTTGACGTTCTTCATTACGGACATATAGAATACCTAGCCAAAGCCGCTTCGATAGGAAGCAAACTGATCCTGGGAGTGAATACGGATGCTTCCGTCAAAAAACTGAAAGGAGAAAAAAGACCCATAAACTTTGAGAAGGCAAGAGCTTTGACATTGGCTGCCCTGGTTTTTGTAGATAAAGTCGTTTTCTTTGAAGAAGACACTCCTCTTGAATTGATTCGGCAAGTCCAACCGGATGTCTTAGTAAAGGGAGGGGATTACCGTCCGGAAGAAATCGTCGGCTATGAAGTGGTAAAGGCCAAAGGAGGAGAAATTCTTACTCTCGATTTTGTTAAAGGATATTCTACTACAGAAATCCTCGAAAAAATATAACGGACATACATCCGTCTTTTTCTTACCCTGCCTTCAGCAGGGTATTTTTTTCACACTATTTTCCGGTTTTTGTTAGTGAAAAGTTAATAACTCGGCATATTTTTTCGGAAAATAGTACCGGTATTTCCGAAAAATCCTTTCCTATTTTCTTTTCCGATATACGCAAATACAAAAAGCAATTTTAATTCCGGATTTATAGACATTTTGCCAACATCCGAAGGCAGATTTCTAAAAATAATTTTTCAGAAAAACGACTTATCAACGCTTGTTAATAACCAATGGATATTATTGATTTTTAATTATTTACTACTATATGATCTGTTTATAAAACGTCTTCAAATATCAATAACGTAAAAAACAAAGAATGTCTTCCCCAATTTTCAAATAGACTAACAGTCTATTATCATCTTCATTTTATTTCTAAGAATAAAAATATAAAATAATTATAATGGGTTTGTTTAAAATCCTCTTACAGCGATTTAAGGAGGCAGAAAATATTCTTTTTATTTAAATTGGAAAGATAAAGATTTTGTTTACAGAATGTTCTGTAAAAAGTAGTATATTTGTTCTTCAATTAGCCGCAAGAAATATGAAAATAAAAATTGTAAATAAATCCCGGCATGCTTTACCTGAATACAAAACCGGATCTTCCGCAGGTATGGATATCCGGGCCAATCTGGAGGAAACCGTAGTTTTAGAGTCTTTAGAAAGGAAACTCATTCCTACCGGTTTGTATATAGAACTGCCCTCCGGTTTTGAAGCTCAAATTCGTCCCAGAAGCGGTTTGGCATTGAATGAAGGATTAGGCATTTTAAACTGTGCTGGTACAATCGATGCCGATTACCGGG